>JBMOHZ010000092.1:0-8236 GCA_049317585.1 Paludibacter sp. | reverse complement strand
GTAATATATTTCAATTGTTCTTCGCTCAACTCAGTATGCATAGGCAATGACATAACACAATCGCTAAGTTTTTCGGCTACAGGAAAATCTCCGGCCTTGTAACGTGCATCTTGATATGCTTTTTGCAAATGCAAAGGAACAGGATAGTAAACCATTGCGGGAATTCCTTTATCGTTCAAGTGCTTGATAAGCCCTGCACGGTCTACTCCATTTAATTTGAGCGTATACTGATGAAAAACATGCGTTGATTTATCGGTTTCGGTAGGTATATTGAGTTTATCGGTTGTTGAAAAAATGGCATTATAATATGCAGCAGCCTTTTGACGCGCAGCAATATAATCATTCAACGAACGTAATTTAACTTGTAAAACAGCAGCTTGAATACTATCGAGACGTGAATTTACACCTACTACATCGTGGTAATAACGCACTACCATACCATGATTGGCTATAGCACGCATTTTAGCTGCTAATTCGTCATTATTAGTAAAAATAGCACCGCCATCACCAAAGCAACCTAAGTTTTTTGACGGAAAAAACGATGTACAACCAATTTCGCCCATACAGCCCGAATGTACTTTTCGACCATCGCTAAACGTATACACCGAACCTATTGATTGGCAGGCATCTTCAACCACAAAAAGATTATGTTCCTTAGCAATTTTCAGAATCTCCTCCATATCGGCATTTTGCCCGAAAAGGTGTACTGGTACTATAGCTTTTGTTTTCGGAGTAATGGCTTTGCGTAGCGAATCGAGATTGATATTAAACGTATCAAAATCTACATCAACTACAACTGGAATTAGTCCGAGCAACGCAACTACCTCGGCAGTAGCAATAAATGTGAATGTAGGTGTAATAACTTCATCACCTGGTTTTAATCCCAGCGCCATCAATGCAATTTGCAGAGCATCAGTCCCATTACCAACAGGTATAACATGTTTTACTTCGAGGTATTTTTCTAAATCGGCTTGAAAATCGTTTACCTTTCCTCCTTTTATAAATGTTGTAGTATCGATAACTTCCTGAATACCAGCATTTACTTCGGTTCTAATTTTTTCGTACTGACTTGTTAAGTCAACCATCTGAATTTTTTTCATAATGCTATTTTTTACGCTCAATTACATATTCTACTTCTTCATACTCAGACCGTATATTTGAAATAAACGAAGCCTTATTTTGAATATTTATTTTTTGTCTTCCTGTATTGTTTTTCAAAATTTCAAAATAATCAACCAAAACATTTACATCATTTATTGATACAGATTTAAAATGACTTAAACCAACATTAAATTTCAGCTTAACCTGAGCAGGAAATGTTCTAACAATTAAATCGGGTGGGCAATTAATTATTTTAATTGGGAAAAACAATTCTTTTTCGGTAAACATTTCAGCCGAAATACTTAATTTCACATCGTTGGTTGAAAATCGAACATTACTAATGGCGTTGAGTTTAACTTCCATTTGAATATTTTTATCCACATCGGTAATCATAACCGTATCAGTTACAACCTCGTTGAGTTTATCAACTACACGCTTCGGACCATATACTTTTACTTTTAAAGGTTCAATTAAAACGTCTTCGCTCAAAATATATTGTTGTGCAGTTTCAATGTTGCCAACTAACCGAATAGGTAATTCTTTCATTGCTAATCGTTCGTAATGAAGAATTAACGAATCAGGTTTTATTTCAAGAATAGAAGTTGAAGGTAATAAGTATTTATTTAGTTTTGCTCGAAGCTCATCGTTGTTAAAAATTATTTCTCCTCTATCATTCACTATTTTGTTTAAACTTATTGTCAATCCTTTTAATCTGTATTCCGAATAAGCGAATAAGTTCAAACCCTTGTCCTTTACCAACACTTTTATAAATTGTGCATTGGACTTTGTTATATCAAACTGCTCAGGTAAATTACTATAACGCAAAGGAATAAGAATTTCGGTTTCGCGCTCTTTGTCGAGCATATTTACAAACCAGAAAGAAAAGGACAATAGTAAAAACAGCAAAAAGCTTAAAACATCTTTTGAAAAAAAGAATGATTTAAGCTTCGAAAAGTAATGTCCTAGCCATGTTTTCATGCTGCTTTCAGACATTTTCAGTTTTTTTATTTTGTCTGCGACAATAAATCTTCGGCAGTTGCAAATACAGAGTTTTTATCTACTTTAATGCGTACATTTTCAGCAATTTCGACAATAACTGTTGTTTCTTTAATGTCTTTCACTTTGCCATATATACCACCCGAAGTTACTACAGAGTCTCCTGCTTTCATTGCTTCGCGTTGCAATTTAATTTCTTTTTGACGTTTTTGCTGTGGGCGAATCATGAAAAAATAAAAAACCACAAAAATAAGCACCATCATTAAGATGCCCGAATAGCTGCTTGCACCACCTGCTGCAGGGGCTTGCAATAAAATACTTAGTAAATTCATATTTGTTTAATTGTTTGTTTCCGATGCAAATATAGTAAAAAAATTACTTTTTCTCGAAAAACGTTTTTACTTTAACAAGTTTATTTTCTTTTTTTAATTCTCCTACAATATTATCGAGCACACCATTAATAAAAGTACCACTTTTTACCGTACTATATTTTTTGGCAATTTCAATATATTCGTTAAATGACACATTCAGTGGAATTGTAGGGAAATCAATTATTTCGGATAAAGCCACTTGCATTATCAAAATATCCATAAAAGCAATACGGTCAATATCCCAGTTGCGTGTATTTTTATCAATCAATTCGCGGTATATATCAGCATTTTTCAATGTACCTTCGAGCAATTTCTGGGCAAATTCTTTGTCTTCATCATCTTTGAACATGGGTAAAAGTACTTGACGTGCACCATTGTCTTGCTCGAATCGTTTGATTGTTTTAATAACAAAACTCAATACAATTTCCACATCATCAACCCAATAAATACTTTGTTCTTCAATTGCACTGTCAATATCTTCGCTTTCGAGAACAATTTTCTTGTAAATTTTTCGCCAAATATCTTTATCTGCTGTATAATCCGATTTATCAGATTCCATGTATTCCTGATAAAAATCACTACTCTCAATATCTTCAAACAATGTTTTTATACTATCAGGATAATTTACCCAAGAGAGTTTTTGCTTTGTCAAATAATCGTTAAACTGAATGTTTTCCGACAATTGCTTTACAAATAAGTTATCAACGAAGCGGGTGTTGGGTTTTAAATCATCGGCTGTTGGTCGGAGTTTATTACGCTTGCTTTCAATACGCGAAGCTGCAAAGTTTGTAATTTCGACCGATAATTGTAAGAGCTGAAAATACAAATCGTATGTTCGTTCAATGTTGTGAAACAGCTCTTTTTCGGCCATTATATGCGTTATGGTATTACCGTTGTAATACGAATAAAGTGTCTGAATGACCTTTGTACGGAGTAATTCTCTATTTATCATAAAAATATATGAACGCTTTTCAAAATTTGACTGCAAAGGTACAAATTTTTAGTGGAAAACAATTGCAAGTATATTTAATTTTACATCGATACGCACTCATCTTTGACTAGAAAGAGTGTTGATAATTACGATTAAAGCAGGTTTAAAGTAAAATCTATATTAAATTTCTCACTTTTGTGGAAAAATATTTGACAGTATCAAAAAAAATACTGAAATTTGGCATCTCAATCGCAAGTTGAATTAAAAAAAAACGATGATAACTGTTCGATAAAACGAATATTAAAAAAGCAGGATTTATGGAATTAGAGAAAAGAAAAATTGAGTTGGACAAGAAAGACAATGAAATTATTTATTCAAAATCGATCAAAGCAGGGAAACGAATTTATTACTTGGATGTAAAAAAGAGCCGTAACGATGATTTGTTTTTGGCAATTACCGAAAGTAAAAAGAAAATTGTTGGTCAAGACGATGACATCCAGGTATCTTATGAAAAACATAAAATATTCTTGTATAAAGAAGATTTTGATAAATTTGCCGAAGGACTTGAAGAGGTAATCAAATTTATTAAACAAGAACAAGGCGAAGCTCCACAACGTCAAGAACGCGTTTACGACAACCCCGAAACCGAATCAACTGAAGACGAAACAAAACCTAAAAGTTTTTTTGACAGGTTTAAATTGTAAAAAATGAAATCTTTTGCCAGCGATAATTATTCAGGTATCCACCCCGAGGTACTTGAAGCCATTCAACTTGCCAATAATGCACATCAAATATCGTATGGTGATGATTATTATACGGCAAAAGTGCAACAAATGTTTGAATCGATATTTGGTGACGTTTTAGTCTTGTTTACATTTAATGGTACTGGAGCAAATGTTATAAGCCTCAAATGTTGTACATTGCCATTTCAGGCAATAATTTGTGCCGAAACTGCCCACATCAATGCCGATGAATGTGGAGCTCCCACTCAAAGTATAGGTGCATCATTAATAACCATTAAAACTCCTAATGGCAAATTAACTCCTGATCTTATTACACCCTATTTAAACCGGTTGGGAAATGTGCACAACACACAACCTAAAGTAATTTCAATTAGTCAAAGCACCGAATTAGGAACAGTTTATAGTGTAGATGAATTAAAATGCATTTGCGAATTTGCACACAAAAACGATATGTATGTTCACGTTGACGGTGCACGCATCTCGAATGCTTTAGCATCACAGAGAATTGATGCTAAAGCTGCCACAGTAGATTGTGGTATTGATATAATGAGTTTTGGGGGTACTAAAAATGGTTTAATGATAGGCGAAGCAGTGCTGATATTCAACAATGAACTTAAAAAACATGCCGCCTATTACCAAAAACAAAGTGCTCAACTTTTTTCAAAAAACCGCTTTATTGCTGCACAATTTATAGCTCTACTAACAGATAATTTGTGGTTGAAAATGGCCAATCATTCCAACTTAATGGCTACATTGTTAGCTTCTGTGGCAAGCAAAATTAAAGGTGTTACAATAACTCAACAGGTGAATGCTAATGCCGTTTTTGCCATTATTCCAAACCATGCCATTGAACCATTACAACAAGAATACCGTTTTTATGTGTGGAATGATGAAACCAAAGAACTCCGCTGGATGTGTTCGTTCGACACAACTGAACAGGAAGTTTATGAATTTACAAACTACCTCAAGCAATTAGTAACAGCTTAAAATTCAACAAATTTAAACATGTTTTTCGGCATGATATGACGAGCGCACAAATGGTCCGCTTTCAACTTGTCGAAATCCTTTTTGCAAAGCTATTAGTCTAAATTCCTCAAACTTATCGGGATGGATGTAAGCCGTAACTGCAATATTCTTGCGCGAAGGCTGCATATATTGCCCTATAGTCAACACAGAGCAGCCAGCATTTAAAGCATCATCCATAAGCTGAAGTACTTCTTCGTCGGTTTCTCCAAGTCCTAACATAATACCAGTTTTTGCTACAATACCTCGCGAGGCAATGTGTGCCAACACTTTTAAACTCGTATCGTATTTGGCTTTGGTTCGTATTAGCGGAGTTAGTCTGCGAACTGTTTCCAAATTATGCGAAATGATATTTGGTTTTTCGTTGATAATTAAATCAACAAGTTCCTCTTTACCTTCAAAATCGGGAATTAACACTTCAAGTGTTGTTTGAGGATTTTGTTTTTTAATTTCATAAATGGTTTGAGCCCAATGTTGTGCTCCGCCATCAGCCAAATCGTCTCTATCCAC
This sequence comes from Paludibacter sp., assembly GCA_049317585.1. GTDB lineage: Bacteria > Bacteroidota > Bacteroidia > Bacteroidales > Paludibacteraceae > Paludibacter. Next base: position 2,561 of record JBMOHZ010000092.1, on the reverse strand, counting down.
TGAAGTAACAACAGCATGCTTCAACTGCATTAAATGTATAGTCTTTGCAACATTAATCGGCTCGTTTGGATCCAAAGGTAATGGTCGACCTGAGAGTGTATTGCAAAATTTACATGAACGGGTACAAATTTCGCCACCAATCATTAAAGTAGCTGTTCCTTTGCTCCAACATTCGCTCTGGTTTGGACAACGACCGCTGCTACATATAGTATGTAAACCGTGTTCTTTAATTACGGCACTCACACCCGAAAAATTAGATTCGCTATATATTTTTGTTCGTAACCACTCGGGTTTTCTTATAAAATTCATATTTTAATTTTTAAAAAAAGTCAATTAATAATCTGATAATTAAATGAGTAATGTACACAAATAATAATATCGCTTTTGAGGTTAATATTATTGGTTACAAAAGTACTTATTATAGATAGGATAAAAAAATAACACTCTTAAGTCAAAAAAAATCAACATGCTCATTTTCAGCATATTTGTGCAATTTAAAAATATTTTTAAATTATAATTTAGCATTTTTTGGGGCTTTATTGTTTACAATTGATATTAAATTACGGCTATTGTTTAAATTAAACTTAAAAGGACTAATTTTTAATTACAGTATCCACTTTAGCTATATTATTTTATCTAAAAAATATTACGGAATTATTTCTTTAATTCAAATTAAAATAATTACTTTTGTCGCATATTAAAGAATTATTTCTTTAATTAAAACAATAAGTTTGATAATATAATTCAAGCAAAAAAAATGAAAGCAAAAAGAGAAATTAAGTTCAGTCTTGTTTACAGAGACATGTGGCAAGCTTCGGGCAAATACGTTCCCCGAAAAGATCAATTAGAAAAAATTGCACCAGTACTTATTGAAATGGGTTGTTTTGCACGTGTCGAAACAAATGGAGGCGCATCCGAACAAGTGAACTTGCTTTTTGGCGAAAACCCAAACGATGCAGTTCGCACATTTACCAAACCTTTCAACGAAGTTGGTATACAAACTCATATGCTTGATAGAGGGTTGAATGGACTCCGAATGAATCCAGTTCCTGCCGATGTACGTGAATTAATGTATAAAGTAAAAAAAGCACAAGGAGTTGATATTACTCGTATTTTTTGCGGATTAAATGATGTACGTAATATAATTCCATCGATACATTATGCTAAAGCAGCTGGCATGATAGCACAAGCAACTATGTGTATTACTTTTTCGGAAGTACATACTGCAGAGTATTATATCAATATGTCGGAAGAATTGATACAAGCAGGAGCCGATGAAATTTGTTTGAAAGATATGGCCGGTATAGGCCGTCCTGTAATGTTAGGCCAAATTGTAAAAGCAATAAAAACAGCACATCCACATATTATAATACAATATCACGGTCATTCAGGTCCAGGTTTTTCAATGGCTTCGATGCTCGAAGTTGCCAATGCTGGAGCCGATTATTTAGATGTAGCTATGGAACCACTATCGTGGGGTATGGTTCACCCTGATGTTATTTCGGTGCAAGCAATGCTTAAAGATGCTGGTTTTGATGTACCAGAAATTAATATGACGGCTTACATGGAAGCTCGTCGATTAACTCAAAGTTTTATCGACGACTTTTTGGGATATTTCATCGACGAAAGAAATAAATTTATGACCTCACTTTTGGTTGGATGTGGATTGCCCGGTGGCATGATGGGATCTCTAATGGCCGACTTAAAAGGAGTACATTTAAATATTAATTCGTATTTGAAAGCTCAGAACAAACGTGAACTGACAACTGATGAATTATTAATAATGCTTTTTGATGAAGTAAAATATATTTGGCCTAAATTAGGGTATCCTCCATTGGTAACACCATTTAGTCAATATGTAAAAAACATTGCGTTAATGAATGTGATGTTTGTGGTAAAAGGGCAAGCTCGCTGGACAATGATTGATAAAAACTCATGGGATATGATTCTTGGTAAAGCTGGAAAACTACCTGGAGCTCTCGACGATGAGATAATAGAATTAGCCAAAAAGAATAAATATGAATTTTACGAAGGCAATCCACAAGAAAATTATCCGAACGAATTAGATCGTTTTATTGCTGAAATGAAAGAAAATGGTTGGGATCGAGGTCAGGATGATGAAGAGTTGTTTGAATTTGCTATGCACGAAAAACAATACCGCGATTTAAAATCGGGTGAAGCAAAAAAACGTTTCGAGGCTGAACTAGAAGCTGCCATTAAAGAAAAATACAGCAAACAAAATATCGAAATACCAAATATCCGATTATTGAAATATCCTAATGCTGAGCCTATTATATCGCCAGCAACTGGTAAAGTTATATGGGAACTCGACTATAACGAAGGTTCGAAAGAGCCTGTTCATGGGAAATTATTCCGCGAATCGGAACCACTTTGTACTTTACAAACACGTTATGGTTTAGAGCAAATAAGTAGTTTCTGTACTGGACGAATTATTGGTATTGAGAAAAAACAAGGCGAAATAGTAAGTAAAGGCGAAATTATTGCTTATATCGAACAAAAATAAAATTAGATTCTAAAAAATTAGGAATGGATGGTATTTA
>JBMOHZ010000091.1:0-8260 GCA_049317585.1 Paludibacter sp. | reverse complement strand
GACAAACACGATGTGGAAGCAAACCGACATTCTTTTGCTATTTGCAATCCGAATCTGAAACCGGTAACCAATGCCACTTACAAATGGATAAGTTCGGCAAGTCAGACAACATTGACTTTAGTTGGCGAATGGATTCCTGTAAGTCCTGTATCGGGCGTTTCGTTTTCAAATCCTACACTGGGTAAAACACAGGTTACAGTTAGCTTCAATCAGGGTGAGCCAGTCTATTTTGATATAAAACTTAAGACGGATACAACTGCTTTGAAATCTGCTAAAGAGGATAATTGGGTTTCATTTTTAAAAGATAAAAACGATTTACAGGTGGTGTTCTCCAAACCGGAAACGGGCATGGTGGTTAAGGTGCATAATTCAAATGGAGGGCTCATATACAACCGACAAATCAAAGGAACGTCACAGACATTGAACATCGATACAACTGCATTCGAACGCGGATTGTTAATCTGTTCACTGTCAAACGGAAAAGAAATAAAATCATTTAAATGGATAAATTAAAATATATGAAAACGAAACAAATAGCGATAATCATGTTTGCCATATCGTTAATGGCCTGCAAAAGCAATTCATCGTGTGAAAAGGATGTTGTTGCCGACAATGTAGCTTTTGCTGAGCAACAAATTGGCCATCAGGTGAATTTGATTGAGAAAACGGGAACGTTTATCAATCCGCGTACCATTAAAAATGATAAAATAGAATATATTCCCAACGACGACTGGACAAGTGGTTTTTTCCCCGGTTCAATGTGGTATATGTATCAACTTACCGGCGATGCAAAATGGAAAAACTCAGGTATAAAATATACCGAAAGTATCGACTCGGCAAAATACCTGACAAGTCATCACGATGTTGGATTTATAATTATGTGTAGCTTTGGCAATGCCCTTAAAGCCACAAAAAACGAAGCTTACAAAGAAGTTATTTTACAGGCAGCCAAATCGTTGGCCACACGTTATCGTCCAACACCGGGCGTGATTCAGTCGTGGGACGAGGATAAAGGCTGGCAGGGAACTCGCGGCTGGATGTGTCCGGTGATAATCGACAATATGATGAATCTGGAACTATTATTCGAAGCCACAAAATTATCAGGCGATTCTTCGTTCTACAAAATGGCAGTCAGTCATGCTAACGTAACGCTCGAAAACCATTTTCGTAAAGATTACAGCTGCTACCATGTAGTAGATTACGACAAAATTAAAGGAGGCGTACGCAAAAAACAAACGGCACAGGGTTATGCCGACGAATCGGCGTGGGCGCGTGGTCAGGCTTGGGCGTTATATGGTTTTACGGTGTGCTACCGCGAAACAAAAGATAAACGCTACCTTGAACTCACGGATAAGATTTACAACTACCTTTTTACGCATAAAAATATGCCCGTGGATTTAATTCCTTATTGGGATTTCGATGCGCCAAATATCCCGAATGAACCTCGCGATGCCTCGGCAGCAGCCATTATTGCATCGGCATTGTACGAGTTAAGTACATTTGGTAAACCGGAATACAAAGAAACGGCCGACAAAATTATCACATCACTTTCATCGCCCTCGTATCGTGCTATTTTAGGAACAAACGGCAATTTTCTGCTGATGCATTCAGTTGGTAGCATTCCACACGGTCACGAAATTGATGTGCCATTGAATTATGCCGATTATTATTTTTTGGAAGCGCTGACGCGGAAGAAAGGTTTGGAGAAAAAATAATACACTATGAAACACATTGTAAATCAGTTTGCTATCAAAAACGAAACTGGCGAAATTCGTCCATTGAAAATCGGTCATATCAACGATTCGTTCATTGTCGAGAGTAATTATCCTAATGGAGAATCGTATTTTCTACAGAAAATAAATCACCATATTTTTAAAAATGTGGCCGGTTTGCAACAAAACATACAGATTGTGACCGACCATTTACGTACAAAACTTACCGAAACTGGCGAAGCGAATATCGAAAAAAAGGTATTACGACTTATTCCGGCAAACGATGGAAAACTTTTCTATCAGGATGGAAATGGTGACTTTTGGCGTATGTATGTAAACATTGAACAGACACACAGTTATGATGTAATTACACCTGAACTAGCCTATAAAGCCGGTGAAGCATTTGGTAATTTTCAGTGCATGTTGGCCGATATTCCGCATGACGAGCTGATTGAAACGATTCCTAACTTTCACAATATCGAATTCCGTTTGGAGCAATTCAGAGATGCTGTAAAAGCGGATGCTGCCGGACGATTAGCACAATCGCAGTGGTTGGTGGACGAAATTGAAAGTCGTGCAGACGAAATGTGCCTGCCCGAACGCCTTTTCCGCGAAGGGAAGCTTCCAAAACGCATTAACCATTGCGACACCAAAGTAAACAATATGCTTTTCGACGAAAACGATGAGCCGGTTTGCATTGTGGATTTGGATACCACTATGCCCGGTTTTGTGCTTTCCGACTTTGGCGATTTTATGCGAACTGCCGCCAACACGGGTGCTGAGGACGATGTGAATTTAGATAATATCGGCGTAAACATGTCAATTTTCGAAGCCTATACCCGTGGTTATCTGAAAAAAGCGACTTTCCTTACTCCTATTGAATTGGAAAATCTGGCTTTTGGAGCAAAACTACTCAGCTACATGCAACTGGTACGCTTTCTGGGCGATTACCTAAACGGCGATACTTACTATAAAATTCAGCACGACCATCACAACTGGCAACGATCATTGGCTCAATTCAGATTGCTACAAAGTCAGGAGGAGAAATACAAAAGGATGCAACAAATAGTAATGAAAAGTATACAATAACTTTCTATAAAAGAAGCATTTTATTATTCAAATTTAATTTTAAATGCTTTTTCAAACGAAAAAGCAAAAAATGATAAAAATTGAAAAGGCTTTATATTTAAGTCATTTCAATTTTGCCATTTATTGTAAAATTTAGGTATATAGAAACTGTTTGAAATTGCTATTGGAAAGAAAATCTGTATCTTTGTATTTAACTTCTTTATTAAAATGGTATTCTTGCGTGAGAAAATATATAAAAAATAATTTACTTCTTCCATTATCAATTATATATGGATCGATAACCTATATTCGGAATAAGATGTTTGATTTGAGAATATTGAAGTCTGAAAAAATGCCTATTCCTGTCATTTCAGTTGGGAACCTTGCCGTAGGTGGCACTGGTAAAACGCCTCATGTAGAATTTATACTCAACATTTTGAATGATAAAAATGTGGCTATGCTTAGCCGTGGTTACAAACGTAAAACAAAAGGTTTTGTATTAGCTAACAACAATTCAAATAGCAACTCTATTGGCGATGAGCCATTTCAAATTTTTCGCAAATTTAAGGACGTTAAGATAGCTGTCGACGAAAAACGCGTTCGAGGAATAAATCAATTAGTACATTATTATCCCAAATTGGATGCCATAGTACTAGATGATGCTTTTCAGCACCGAAAAGTCAATCCTGGACTCAAAATTTTGCTTACAGATTACAACCACTTGTATGTGGACGATAAAATATTGCCTGTTGGCAGACTCAGAGAATTCATATCGGGAGCCAAACGTGCTGATATCATTATTGTTACAAAGTGCGCTCCTACTCTATCAACTAATGAAATGCAGTTTGTCACAAAAAAGATAAATCCTTTAGTACATCAAAAAGTGTTTTTTACTACCATAAAATACAATGCAATTAAACCTGTTTTCGATACTGAGAAGCAATCCGTAATTACGGATTTAACTGGCTATATGGTTTTATTAGTCACGGGAATTGTTTCACCCGCACCAATTATTGCTGAGTTGAAAAGCAAAAATGCCATAGTTGAATCAATATCATTCCCCGATCATCATAATTTTACATTGAATAATTATGCCGAAATTGAGCAAAAATTCATACATTTGCATTCGGAAAATAAAATTGTATTAGTGACCGAAAAAGATGCTGCTCGAATAGTAACATCTTCTCACTACCCTGAGAGTTTAAAAAGCTACACATTTTACTTACCAATAGAAATTGACTTTTTACAAAATAAATATCTAACATTTACTCAAACAATACGTAATTATGTTGAAACTGATACAAGAAACTGCTGATTTTTTAAATTCAAAAATTGCTAAAATGCCAAAAACAGGTATTATCCTCGGCACAGGACTTGGCAATTTAGTAACACAAATAACCGACAAAACGGAAATTCCGTACGAAATAATCCCAAACTTTCCTGTTTCAACTGTAGAAGGACATAGCGGAAAGCTAATTTTTGGCAAACTCGGCGATGTAGATGTATTGGCAATGCAAGGTCGTTTTCATTACTATGAAGGCTATGATATGAAACAAGTTACCTTTCCGGTGCGCGTAATGAAAGCCATAGGAATTGAAAATTTGCTGGTTTCGAATGCTTCGGGTGGCGTTCATCCCGATTTTGAAATTGGCGATCTAATGATTATTACCGACCATATTAACTTATTCCCCGAACACCCACTGCGTGGAAAAAATTACAAAGAGTTGGGAACGCGATTTCCGGATATGAGCGAAGCTTACTCAAAAGAATTGATTACAAAAGCAAAAACCATTGCAGCGCGTAATAATATTAAAGTAGTTGAAGGAGTGTATGTGGGTACCACTGGCCCAACGTTCGAAACAAAAGCAGAATACCGATACTTCCGCATTATTGGTGGTGATGCTGTAGGAATGAGCACCGTACCCGAAGTAATTGTAGCTAATCATGCAGGAATTCGTTGCTTTGGCATGTCAATAATAACCGATTTAGGTGTGCCAGGCAAGATTGTAGAAGTAACACACGAAGAGGTGCAACAAATTGGAAACAAAGTACAACCACTTATGACTCAAATAATGAAAGAGTTAGTTGCCGAAATTTAATTATTTCGAAGCTATGGACGTGCAGAGAAGTTTACTTTGGCCCTTAAATATATTTTGAAAACGAAAATTTCGCCTACTATTAAAGTAAATTGTATCGCCTGGCAGCACAACATAACTTTTATTATCGATTTCAAATTGCAACTCGCCATCAAGTAAATAACCAAATATCTGACCGTTGTGACGTGTAAAAAGGTTGAGACTGTCCGAATTTAATTGAAATTTCAACATAAATGTTTCCATTTGTTTAGATACATCGTGTTGCGACACAATAAATACTTGAGTGCCTGAATCGTTTTGTTCTATAAAAAGGTTTTCTTCTTTCCTGAAAACAGGATTGTTAAACAAAGATTCATTTTCACCAATAAGCTCACCAACTGTAGTCTGCAATTTTTCGGCTATTTGCTTAAGTGTTATTATCGACGGATAGGTTTTAGCTTTCTCAATTTGAGAAAGTGCACTAGGCGAAATACCTACACGTTTAGCTAGGTCGTTTAATTGCAGCGCTTTATGCTCGCGTATTCGTTTTATTCTCTCACCTATTCTATCCATTTATTTCGAATTTTAGAATGCAAAGATATAATATAATCTTAATAAATGAAGCATTACTTAATAAAATTGCAACATAATAAACTAGAATAGTTTCACTTTGAAGTACTAATAATTTTAATCGAAAATTTATATTGTTAAATATCAGTAAGTTTGAAAGGAATGCACAAATATTTTAACAAAATAGTTGCCAGAATGCACCAAAATTACTACTTTTGTACCGGATAAGTCCTGTACGACTAGCTCCCTTCGAACTCCCCCAGGGCTTGATCGCAGCAAGGGTAGTAGGTTGTAGCGGTGCGATACAGGGGGCTTATCCACTTGCCTCTTTAGCTCAGTTGGCCAGAGCACGTGATTTGTAATCTCGGGGTCGTTGGTTCGAATCCGACAAGAGGCTCAAAAAAAAGGAAAATGAAATAAATCATTTTCCTTTTTTTTATCTACTAGCCGTATCTTGTATTTTACTTACATCAAAATCAGTATGTACTTCTATGTCAATCCATTCACTTACACGTATCATTCCAAGCATTGTAACAGGTGGTTCAAGCCCAAAATCACGGATATTAATTCGTTTCTTTCCATTCAAATGAAACGTTTTATCTGTACGATGCGTTTCAAATGGAATATAATAGGATTTTGTTTGCCCTGTAATGGTTAAATCGACACTTGCATTTGCAGTAAAATTTGCATTCTTTTTATCTATATTTTTAGTACTTATTTGATTCAACGTAAGTTCAATATCAGGATGTTTATCTTCGTTTATAAGTTTTTTAAAATCACGAAGCGCCATTTTATTATCTGACTCGAACATACTTACCGGAATATCAATTTTATTCTCTGTAAACCGAAACATAATACCATTTGAATTTAAAGTAAAAGTTCTACGTTTACCCGTAAATGTAATAATTTTTTGTGTAAGTTTAAATGGAATCACATTGGTATAACCAGTGATACTTAATTCACTCTTTTCGCCAAAATCTACATTATAACGTTGCTGGGCATGTATGTCCAGAATTGAAACAACAATCAACACTAGTAGAATAGTTTTTGACATAATTTTCGAATGCATTAAAAAAAGGCTATATCAGGTCGAAAAGCATATAGCTTTACGACCTGATATATAAATTATTAAAAACTTAGAAACCAATAATTGCTTGAGCAGTTAAGCCTTTGAAATTACCATTGCTGAAAATGCTATTATACGAGAAATTATTATAATCCTGATTAACATATTCAACTTTAGCCATTACATTTTTAGTAATAAACCAGCCTGCACTGACAGCCAAACGGTTGATAGTAACATCGTACATACCTACTCCTCTTTCAGCAAAATCAACTTTGGCAGTTGGAGCAATAACACCAGTGTAACGTGTGTATGCAGGAATAACTTGTGTTTGAGCTAACAATTTTGTAGCGTTATATTGTTGTGCTGTTACAGTATTATATCTTGCACCAACAAAAAAGTTTTCATCTGCACCAAAGCGGAAGATAAGATCAGTAGCTAATTGTGAGTATTTACGATCGCCTGTAGCTTCAGTACGAGAACGTCCACTTCCTGATTCAAGAGTTGAGAATGATTCAACAGAAAGTCCATCCATTACATTATATTTCAGGAATAAGTTTCCGGCCAAAAGTGTAATTTTGTCTGAAAATCCAGGGTTGAAACGACCTGAAGTAAACGAGCCCGTGCTTCCACTTGTACCAAAACCTGTAATATAATCCATTACTCCAAAATAGCTTGATCCGGTACGGTCGCCTGACAACATTGTATTTCTAGATCCAACTCCTGCATTCATATATAAAGAACCAGTTAAACGAACCCGTAAATTATCCGTTAGTTGTTTGTCGTAACCTAATTTCAAAACCAATGAAGGATTATTTTTTCCTGATGATAGTAGGGAGTCTTTCATCGGTACTACTTTATCTTTAAAAGTTGAATCCACAACATCAACACTTCCTTTTAATAAACCATTTGTTACACCTAATACTCCAACAAATCCGTTATAATTCACATCAAACTCAGCGCCTATTTCAGTGGCAAAAGCATCAACAATATAATTTTCAACGAATGGATTCAAAATTGTATTTCCGCCATCTGAGCGACGGAAGTGAGAATCACCAAAGTTTACATCCATTTGCCCCATTTTAATAGTTGTGTATTTCATAATGTTGTCAACAAAATCCAGTTTGAAAAATGGCAATTTGTTGAATTGAATATATCCACCTTTTACCCATGTTTCGTTATGATGACGGGAAGCAAGGTAAAGTTCCATGTTTAAGGCAACTCCATCGGCGAGTTCTGTTTTAAGTGCTAAGCTAGCTGATGCTAAGTTAAAGCCCGGACGAATACGGTAAAGACCATTTAGATCAACACCTGATGAAACATTTTGAGTTGCAAGGTTTGTGTGACTCAATGCTTGAAATCCTTGAGTAAATCCACCACCAATAGTTGTCTTAACTCCTGTGAATTCTTTTTCGGTTTTTGGTGTCTCAAAAACGTTCAGACCGTCTTTGTTGTTTTCGCAGAATTGACCGAACATTGTGCTATTAACTAATAGAGCAACTGCCATCGTAAAAATCGATTTCTTCATTTTGTTTTAATTTTAATTGTTAGTTGAAAAATTATTTGATTATTTATTATGAGACTATTTATTGTATGTCAATAATTTAGTTTATTGAGCTTCGAATACCACATTGTATTTAAGAGTAATTCCATCACCTACCTTCATCATACCCATCATGGCAGTTGGTGGTTTCATTTTAAAATCAGTCATTTTAAGTGCCAATGCACCTTTAAATTCATATACACCTGATTTTAAAACTTTACCGGCTGGT
>JBMOHZ010000090.1:0-8274 GCA_049317585.1 Paludibacter sp. | reverse complement strand
TCCTCCGAGCAGAATGTGTTCGGGGGATATTTATTTTATACCCGAAATGATATAATATACAAGAAACTAGCTTTATTTATACCCGATATAGTATAATATAAAAATATATTACTAAAATCGACAGTTAACAGATAATGATAAATCTACTAAATTTAGCAAATTATAGTTTCCTGCTTAACCGTAGAAACATATTTTTTGTTACTTTTGTCAGTTGTATGTCAAAATTACAGTCATTCACAATAACAAACTATGCAAACGTCTGAAATACAAGCTGTAAAACAACGATTTGGAATTATCGGAAATTCCGAATTATTAAACAGAGCCATTGATATTGCCGTTCAAGTATCACCTACTGACTTATCGGTGCTTATTACCGGCGAAAGTGGTGTTGGGAAAGAAAATTTTCCGCAAATTATTCATACTTATAGCCATAGAAAACATGGTCCGTATATTGCCGTAAACTGTGGTGCTATTCCCGAAGGCACTATCGATTCCGAACTTTTCGGACACGAGAAAGGTTCGTTTACGGGTGCTATGTCCGACCGAAAAGGTTATTTTGAAGTAGCCGATGGTGGCACCATATTTTTGGATGAGGTAGGTGAATTGCCTTTATCAACTCAAGTCCGGCTTTTACGCGTACTTGAAACAGGTGAATTTATAAAAGTAGGTTCATCGAAAACTCTCAAAACAAATGTGCGCGTAGTAGCTGCTACAAACCTGAATATGAGCACAGCACCCGCGATGGAAAGTTTCGTGAGGACTTATTTTACCGACTAAATACAGTTCCAATTGTAGTACCTCCCTTGCGCGAACGTAAAGATGATATAGCATTACTTTTCCGAAAATTTGCTTCTGACTTTGCTGAAAAATACCGTATGCCTCCCGTTCGATTGACGGACGATGCTAAGCGATTATTGATGAACTACTATTGGAACGGTAATATTCGTCAGTTAAAAAATATAACAGAACAAATTTCGGTAATAGAGCAACAACGCGAGATAAATGCTCAAATTTTACGCATTTATTTACCCGAAAATGAAGTGGAACGTATGCCTGCACTTTTTTCGCGCCAGGGCAATGATAATAAATCGTTTAACAGCGAACGTGAGATTTTGTACCAAGTACTTTTCGACATGAAAAAAGACATGAACGATCTTAAAAAGATAGTTCACGATATGATGAATGGTCAACAAGCCACTGCATCGCCAACTGATAATCAGTACACCTCAACCATTTTATCGCATACGGATAATATTTTCAAAACGAGTGTTGCTCCAGTTGATATTTTTAGCGATAAACTACCACGAGAATCGAAAACATTTAATGCACAGGCTGATACTGCCGACGATTTTGAAGTTGCCGAAGAGTATCATGAAATAGAGACCACCACACAGCCTCAAACGCTTGAGGAAATGGAACGTCAGATGATAAAACAAACATTGGATAAATATAGAGGAAAACGAAAAAATGCAGCTGAAGAACTTCAAATTTCGGAACGCACACTTTATCGCAAAATTAAAGAATATGGTATTGAGTAATGTTATAATGAAGAAATATTTTTTTTTATTGCCAATAATGCTTCTTGTTTTTTTATTGGCAGGTTGTACCATTTCGTACAAATTTAATGGCGCCTCAATTGATTATACAAAAACAAAATCAATTTCGATAAGTGAGTTTACAAACACAGCTGAGCTTATTTATGCACCACTTACACAACAGTTTTCGGAGCGATTGCGCGATATATATACACGAAACACAAGATTACAAGTACTCAAAAAAGCGGGTGACATGCATCTCGAAGGTGAAGTTACTGAATATTACCTAACACCTATGGCTATTAGTGCCGATACGTATGCGTCGCAAACAAAACTAACTATAACCATTAATGTGCGTTTTACAAATAATAAAAAACCAGAAGATGATTTTGAAAAAAAGTATTCAGCATATCAAACCTTTGATAGTTCAAAACTTTTGAACGATGTGCAAGATGAACTTTTAAAAACATTAATTGAAGAAATTGCAGACAATATATACAACGATACGGTTGCAAAATGGTAATAATTAGTGATATAATTATTATTTTTCGATGATTTTTATTGCTCCAAATGACTACAGAAAAATTCATATCGCTTTTAAAACATCCCGAGGATTGTACCCTAGATATTTTACCCGACATAAAGGAATTATCGGAGCAATACCCCTATTTTGCACATGCACATATTTTATTAGCCAAAATCAAACACAATATAAACGACATTCAATCAACCGCATATACCAACAAAGCATCTATTTACACGGCTGAAAAAAGTAATTTATTTTATTACATTTATCCAACTGCGGCCATATTAGCTGAGCCACAACGCATTGAAAGGGACACACATCAATCAGGCAACTATTTTGAAATGATTGAGAAAGTAGAAACAGCAGGAGGCGACACCAAACAAAGTTTAAAAAGTTTAGCGGAGCGCCTTAAAGCTTCGCGCGAAGCATTTCAAGGCAAGGCAAAGGAAGAAAAAACAGTGTATCTTATAGCACCAGAACCAAATCAGGAAGAGCGTAAATCAATTCAAATTCCAACGCCGGATTATTTTGTAATTGAAGATAAACCCAGTATTTTGGAAGATCAAATAACCGAGGAATATGCAAAAAAGCTCATTATTGACAAAAAATATACCGAAGCAATTGTAATATTGAATCAATTAAATTTGATTTATCCAAAAAAAAGTATTTACTTTGCAGACCAAATTCGATTTTTGGAAAAAATACTCGTAAACAAAAAAAAATAAACATATCATGTACATTCTCTTCACTATTTTAATCGTTATTGCCTCGGTTTTACTTATACTTTTAGTTTTAGTTCAAAACTCAAAAGGAGGTGGATTAGCAGCTGGTTTTTCTTCCACAAATCAAATTATGGGTGTTCGTAAAACTACTGACTTTCTTGAAAAAGGCACTTGGTTTTTGGTAATATTTGTAGTTTTATTTTCAGTTGCAACAGTTGCTGTAAACAAAAAAGTAGTTGCCACAAACGAATCGGAAATTAAAGAAGACTACCAAAATGCTAAAAAAGCAGAACCTGGTGTAGTAGCTCCTGGCTTTGGTGAAAATCCTGAAGCAGCAAAAGAGCAACCTGCTCCACAAAAGTAATATTCCGTAAAAAAATACTTTAGAAGCGTATCAGAATAATATTTTGATGCGCTTTAGTTTTTAATATGAACCTCATAAATATAGTAGACTACACCGGAACATTTGCATTTGCCATAAGTGGTATTCGGTTAGCTTCGGCCAAAAAGTTCGATTGGTTTGGAGCCTATGTTGTAGGTTTAGTTACAGCCATAGGTGGAGGTACTGTGCGCGATTTATTACTCAACCTTACCCCTTTTTGGATGCTTCAACCGTCCTACCTTATTATTACTGGGGTTGCATTACTTGCTGTAATACTGGCAGGTAAACGAATGAAAGTATTCAACAATGCCTTTTTCATATTCGACACAATAGGTCTGGGACTTTTTGTAGTAGTAGGCATTGAAAAAAGCATCGAAGCTGGATTTCCCTTCTGGGTAACTATTGTGATGGGAATGATAACAGGTTCGGTAGGTGGAATAATAAGAGATATTCTAATAAACGAAGAACCGCTTATTTTCCGAAAAGACATTTATGCCTTGGCATGTGTGTTTGGGGGAATTGTGTTTTACGTTTGTACTCTTTTTAAATTTCAAATAGAAATAACACAAATTATATCAGCAGCCTCGGTTATTGCAATGCGTTTTTTAGCCGTAAAATACCATTTAGGTTTACCAGCGTTGAAGAATGATTGATGTGATAATGTGCTAATAAGATAATGTGCCAATATGCCAATAAGATAATGTGCCAACGTGTAATGTGATAATAAGATAATTAAAAATAACGCGAAGCCCTAATAACGCACGAAGTGCCTAATAACGCGAAACTAATAACGGCGCAGCCCTAAAAACGCACGAAGTGCAAAAAAAATGCTACAAATAAACGATACAATAATAAGTTTAGATTTGCTTGAAGAGCGCTTTGTGTGCGACCTTGCCACTTGTAAGGGAGCTTGCTGCGTAGAGGGCGACGAAGGTGCACCTGTACTTAAGGAGGAAATTGAAACTATTAACAATTTACTACCCTTAGTATGGGACGATTTGGCCGAAGAATCCAAGAAAGTAATTGAAAAACAAGGTATTTCGTACACCGATCGCGAAGGTGAACTGGCAATTTCGATTGTAAATGGCGCAGAATGTGTTTTTACGTATTACGACGAAATGGAAGTGTGCAAATGTGTGCTCGAAAAAGCATTTCGCGAAGGAAAAACCGATTTTTACAAACCCATATCCTGTCATTTATATCCTGTGAGGGTTAAAAAGTTTGACGACTTTACAGCCGTAAATTATCATCGCTGGCATGTATGTGGTTGTGCTCGAAAGCTAGGCAGTAAATTAAAAGTACCTGTTTATCAATTTCTTAAAGAACCACTCATTCGTAAATTTGGTCAAGATTGGTACAATCAGGTAGAAATAGCAGCAAAAGAGTTGAAGATAGAGCGATATGAATTTTGAGTTTAAGACATAAATATAAACACATGAATGTTGAAATAATTACCATTGGTGACGAAATTCTGATTGGGCAAATAGTGGATACCAACTCGGCCTGGATGGCTGTGGAGCTTAACAAAGCGGGATTCGAAATAGCTCAAATTACGTCGGTACATGACCGAGCAGAACACATAATTGAAGCACTTGATCTGGCACTTACACGTGCCGATATTGTACTTTTTACGGGTGGAATAGGACCAACAAAAGACGACATCACCAAACAGACATTGTGTAACTACTTCGACACTAAATTAGTTTTCAATCAAGAAGTTCACAACAATATTGAAACTTTACTCAGAAACAGACAGCGCGCAATTAACGAGTTAACAGCTACACAAGCTATGGTTCCGGAGAATTGCATTGTTATTCAAAATCCAATTGGTACTGCGCCAATAACATGGTTCGAAAAAGCCGGAAAAGTGATAGTCTCGATGCCTGGTGTACCGAGCGAAATGAAAAATGCCATGTCGACCCAAATTATAAATCGTCTTCAAAAAAAATATAAAACTCCAGCCATTGTTCATAAAACTGTACTTGTAAAAGGATATCCAGAGTCGGCATTGGCAATCAAAATTGCAGATTGGGAAAATGCTTTGCCGGACACAATTCATTTGGCTTATCTCCCTAATTATCAAATTGTAAAATTACGATTGAGCGGCAGTTCAACCGACGAACTGGCATTGGAATTTGAAATTAACAGGCAAATAAGTCAACTTACTCAACTCCTTGGCGAAGCCATTGTAGCTTATGAGGATATACCACTTGAAGTGTTGATTGGGAAAGTTTTAAAAGAGAAAAAAATGACAATTGCTACTGCCGAAAGTTGCACTGGAGGCAATATAGCTCATAAAATTACAGAAATAGCAGGTAGCTCAGATTATTTCAAAGGTTCGGTTGTGGCCTATGACAACAATGTAAAAATGCAGGTATTGCGCGTTAATCCTAACACACTGAATAACGAAGGAGCAGTAAGTGCTCAAGTTGTAGAAGAAATGGCTGTAGGCGTACGTAAACTCATGCATACCGACATAGCTATCACAACGTCAGGAATTGCAGGCCCTAGCGGTGGAAGTGACGAAAAACCTGTGGGATTGGTATGGATTGGTATTAGTACTCCAGAAATAACAACAAGCAGAATGTTTCAATTTGGAAAGAAAAGAATTGAAAATATTGAACGATCAACGCAATCAGCATTCTTATTTCTACTCGAAATACTAAGCTAAAACATTGTATATATGCCACTTAGGCACATTTTACAAGTTTTATGAAATAATTGTAGAAATAAAAGCTAAAAATGCTTGTCAGTTTAGAAAATTTACTGTAATTTTGCGCACTGTTTTTGAGAAAAAATATAATACATAAATAAGATATACTGAAATGTCAAAAATTTGTCAGATTACCGGAAAAAAAGCAATGGTAGGAAACAATGTATCGCATTCAAAACGCCGCACAAAAAGGGTATTTGATGTGAACTTGTTCACAAAAAAGTTCTATTGGGTAGAACAAGATACATGGATTAGCCTAAAATTATCGGCTGCCGGTTTACGCACTATCAACAAAGTTGGATTGGATGTAGCTATTAAAAAAGCTGCTGAAAAAGGTTATTTATACGCATAATCACTAGAAAACATCATGGCTAAGAAATCAAAAGAAGCACGTATCCAAGTGATATTAGAATGCACAGAGCATAAAGAAAGCGGAATGCCGGGAACATCGCGTTACATCACGATGAAAAACAGAAAAAACACCCCTGCACGTATGGAGTTGAAAAAATACAACCCCATTTTGAAAAAAGTAACTGTACACAAAGAAATTAAATAATATTTGAATCATGGCAAAGAAAGCGGTTGCATCTCTCCAAAGCGGAGAAGGACGTGCGTATGCAAAGGTTATCAAAATGGTGAAATCACCAAAAACCGGAGCATATATTTTTCAGGAAGAAATTGTACACAACGATAAAGTAAAAGATTATTTCGCAAAATAATTCTTAACTTTTATATTATAGCACAAAAAACCTCTCATTTGAAATCAAATGAGAGGTTTTTTTGTAGTTAACTCAGAAAAATGAATTAACTTTGCAAGCAGTAAAAAGAAGACATTAGAACCAAGAGCAAAGAACAAAGATAAGAAATGGGAATTTTTAGTTTTTTCAATAAAGAAAAGAAAGAGACGCTGGATCAGGGACTTCAAAAAACCAAAGAGAGTGTTTTTTCGAAAATAACGCGTGCCGTAGCCGGAAAATCGAAGGTTGATGATGAGGTGCTTGACAATCTCGAAGAAGTGCTTATTACGTCGGATGTGGGCGTTGAAACTACGCTTCGGATTATCGAACGTATTGAAAACCGTGCTTCGCGTGATAAATATGTAAACACTTCCGAACTTAATATAATTCTGAAAGAAGAAATTGCTGCTTTACTTTCCGAGAACAATTCGGATTTAACCATGGATTTCGACTCTGAATTGCCTCATACGCCATATATTATTATGGTTGTTGGTGTGAATGGCGTAGGCAAAACTACAACCATTGGCAAATTGGCATATCAATTCACAAAAGCAGGCAAAAAAGTATACCTTGGTGCTGCCGATACATTTAGAGCAGCGGCAGTAGAGCAATTAGTTATTTGGGGTGAACGTGTAGGTGTACCTGTAATTAAACAAAAAATGGGTGCTGACCCCGCTTCGGTTGCGTATGACACTTTAGCTTCGGCCAAAGCAAACAACGCCGATGTAGTAATTATTGATACTGCTGGACGACTGCACAACAAAGTAAACTTAATGAACGAGCTTACAAAAATAAAAAATGTAATGCAAAAAATAGTTCCTGATGCGCCTCACGAGGTTCTTCTAGTACTCGATGGCTCTACAGGTCAAAACGCATTTGAACAAGCCAAACAATTTACATTAGCAACCGACGTAAACGCTCTGGCAATTACTAAGTTGGATGGTACAGCTAAAGGTGGTGTAGTTATCGGCATTTCTGACCAATTTAAAATCCCGGTTAAATACATTGGTCTGGGCGAAGGCATGGAACACTTGCAAGTATTTGACCGTAAGGAATTTGTGGAATCGTTGTTTAGTTAAGCTGTTATTTAGAACAGAGGAACTTAAAAAACACTAAATTACACAAATCAAAAACACTATTAAATTTGGCTATTATTTTTATTATTTGAATGTCGAAAACAAAAAATACAAAAGGAACAGTTGATGTAATTACGCTGGGCTGCTCAAAGAATTTGGTTGACTCGGAGCAACTTATGCGTCAGTTCGATGCATTAGGCTATAAAGTACGGCATGATGCCGAAAAGCCCGATGGTGAAATTGTAATTATTAATACTTGTGGATTTATAGGCGATGCCAAAGAGGAAAGTATTAATACTATTCTACAGTTTGCCGACCGGAAAAAGAAACATAAAATGGATAAACTATTTGTAATGGGTTGTTTATCCGAACGATATCTGGCCGATTTGCAAAACGAGATTCCTGAAGTAGATAAATTTTACGGAAAGTTCAATTACACCAATATACTTACTGACTTAGGACAAGAATTCAGAGCAGACTTAAGGCTCGAACGTACACTTACAACTCCAAAACACTATGCCTATCTGAAAATATCGGAAGGTTGTAACCGTATGTGTTCGTATTGTGCCATTCCACTTATCAC
>JBMOHZ010000089.1:0-8302 GCA_049317585.1 Paludibacter sp. | reverse complement strand
CTGTAACGGGCGTGGTAGTTGACGAAAAAGGCGAATCACTGCCAGGTGTGAATGTGCAAATTCAGGGTCAGAACAAGGGTACTGTTACCGATATTGATGGAAAGTTCAGTATTTCGGTGCCAAATACCACTTCAACTTTGGTATTTACATACATTGGATACGACAGAAAAGAATTGAAACCCGCAAAAAATCAACCACTAAAAGTGGTGTTGAACGAAAGTGCCAAATCGCTTGAAGAAGTGGTGGTAATTGGCTATGGTGATGTAAAGAAAAAAGACAATACAGGTGTTGTGGCAAATGTTGACATTAGCGAAATTCAAAAAGCACCTGTTATGAGTTTCGACCAAGCATTGGCCGGAAGGGTGGCCGGCGTAAATGTAAGTTCGTCGGAAGGAACGCCTGGTGCAAATATGAATATCGTTATACGTGGCGCCAACTCCATTACGCAGGACAATAGCCCACTGTATGTAATCGACGGTTTTCCGGTGGAAGACCCTGCTATTGCAGCTACACTTAATACTAACGATATCGAAAGTCTGACAATATTGAAAGATGCCTCGGCCACAGCTATTTATGGTGCGCGTGGAGCAAATGGTGTAGTGATAATCACGACCAAAAAAGGTACAGTTGGTGCGCCAAAAGTGAGCTACGATGGTAGTTATGGTGTTCAACGGGTAACTCATAAAATACCGATGATGGATGCTTATGAGTTTGTGAAATTGCAATCGGAAATTTATACACCGACTGAAATGACCGGAAATTTTGGTTATTTTCAAACGAAAGATGCCAAAACATGGACGTTGGACGATTATAAAAATATTCAGCAGTTCAACTGGCAGGATTTGATTTTACAGGATGCACCAGTCCAAAATCATAGTATTTCAATTACAGGTGGAACTCAGGAAGCACGCTACACAGGTTCGTTGTCGTACTTCGATCAGGATGGTGTGGTTATCAAATCGAACTTCAACAGAATTCAGGGAAGACTTGGCTTAACCTTACAACATAAAAAGCTGACTATCAATCTGAATAACAACTATACCACTACCACGCAAATCGGTTCGTCGCCTTCGCAAACGAATTACAGCGGTATGATAAACCTGTTTTACTCCGTGTGGGGTTACAGGCCTGTAACACAGCCCAGTGTGGATGTAAATTCGCTGGTAGATTACACCACCGACCCTGGTGTAGACATGACAAACGATTACCGTTTCAATCCAATTCTGTCGTTGAATAATGAGTACAATAAACGAATGAGTACTACCAATACTTATAATGGATATGCAGAATATCTGATAATGAAGGGATTAAAACTTCGCGTATCGGGAGGTTACACTGTTCAGATCAATCGCAACGAAACATTTAATAATTCGAAAACACGCTACGGTTCGCCTATTTCTACCGACCATGTGAATGCTTCTTTGTTGACTTCGGAACGAAAAACATGGTTGAACGAAAATACGCTGAGTTATCAAACTACCATTAACAAAGTACATTCAATGAATGCGTTAGTTGGTGTTACCTTTCAGGAATCCGATTTTAACAGCTACATGCTGAAAGCCATTAATATCCCTAACGAATCATTGGGTATGGCAGGTTTGTCGCAGGGAACACCAAGCCAGAATTTATCGCTTATTACAGACTGGAGCATGGTTTCGTATCTTGCCCGTGCCAATTACAACTACAAATCGAAATATTACCTCACAGCTTCGTTTCGTGCCGACGGTTCGTCGAAATTTGGCCCAGAGAACCGTTTTGGCTATTTCCCATCGGGTTCGGCAGCTTGGAACTTTACGCAGGAATCGTTTATGCGCCCGTTTCGCAGGGTGTTGCAGAGTGGAAAATTACGTTTGAGTTGGGGGCAGATTGGTAATAATCGCGTTAATGAATACGATACTTTTGCTCAACTTATGATTTTGCAGGCTGCGTCCGGAAATTATGCTACTACAAGCGGTATTGCTCATGGAGTTTATCCGTTTAATAATGTGGTTTCGACAGTTGGAGCTGTACCTACAACATTGGGAAATAGAAAACTCCGCTGGGAAACTACAACCCAAACCAATGCGGGTCTGGATATGACGTTATTGAAAGATAAAATTACCGTAAATGTGGATTGGTATAGCAAAATAACCTCCGATTTATTGCTGCAGGCTACGCTTCCGCTCTCGTCGGGTTATGCTACAGCTATGAAAAATATTGGAAAGGTTCAGAATAACGGGCTTGAGTTTACCATCAGCACAACCAATTTTAAAACGAAAAACTTTAAATGGACTTCGAATTTTAATATCTCGTTTAACCAAAATAAAGTATTGGAACTGGCCGAAAATCAGGAAACATTGATGTCAAACGGCTATTTCGATCAGGGCTACACATCACCCAATTATATTGCAAAAATTGGAATGCCTGTTGGGATGATGTATGGTTATAAATACCTGGGAACATACAAAACTTCGGACTTTAATATGATAGGCGGAACATATGCTCTGAAATCGGGCGTTGCACGCTATGTTTCGGAAAACAACACTCAGCCCGGTATGCCACGTTACGCCGACCTGAACAACGATGGCGTGGTTGATGCAAACGACCAAACTATTATTGGTCGCGGCGACCCGATTCATATTGGTGGTTTTACAAATACGTTCGATTATGCCGGCTTCGACCTTTCTGTATTCTTTCAGTGGTCGTATGGCAACGACATTCTGAATGCTAACCGTTTGTTTTTTGACAATGGTATGAAGAAAAAAGATTTGAATATGTATGCATCATATTCCGACAGGTGGACTGTTGATAATCAGAATAGTGATATTCCGCGTGTAAGTTCGTCTTCGTCAAATAATTTATTCTCATCGCGTGTTATCGAAGATGGTTCGTATCTGCGACTGAAAACGTTTTCGCTGGGTTATACCCTGAACCAAAAGGTGATTAAAAAGCTGCGAATTTCGAAAGCCAGATGTTATGTGTCGGCTCAGAATCTGTACACTTTTTCAAAATATTCTGGTTACGACCCCGAAGTTTCTATCCGCAACTCGGCACTTACTTCCGGCTTGGACTTTTCGGCCTATCCGAGGGCAGCAACGGTAACTGTGGGTGTAAATGTAGGTTTTTAATGCCATTTTGTAACCAACTAATTTTAAGAATAAAAAACAATGAGACCAATATATAAAACAATCGTTTTCTCGCTTTTGGTGTTTGCGGGCACTTCCTGTTCCGATTTTCTGGACAAGCAACCGCATACACTTACACCCGAAACGTACTTCAATAACGAAGCTGAACTTCAGACTTTTCTGACCGGAGTTTACAGCCCCTTGATGCAGGAGCCCTTTTACGGAAGTGACTATCTGGTAACGAATGGTGGTGGCGACGATTTATCGTTTTACCAGCGTTCGAACCCAACAGATGGTATTATTTGCAACAACGCGAACAGTGGAAATGCAGCCGTTATGAAATTCTGGCGTTTATTGTACGATGGTATTAACCGTGCAAATATGCTCCTCGAAAATGCAGATAAAAAAAACACGATTTCGCAAACTGTGCGCGACCGCGTAAAAGCGGAAGCTTTATTTCTGCGTTCGTTTTACTATTTCAACCTGATTCAGGGTTGGGGCGATGTTCCAATGCGCTTATCAACAGTCACTTCGCCAGAGAACCTTAGTTTGGCGCGTACTCCCAAACAGGAAGTGTACAATCAGATTGTGAAGGATATTAATGCTGCAATTCCGGCTTTATACACTGCAGACCAGCTACCATACACAGGACGTGTTACGCAGTCGGCTGCAAAAGCCATACTTGCTCGCATTTACATGTTCAGAGCCGGCGAAAACTACCACGACAATGCCGTTGGGAATACAATTTCAAATTCTGCTGACTCCGTAAAAGCCTATTTTATCCATGCCCGCGATTTTTGTTTAGACATTAAAAACAGCGGTTTGCACGGACTTGTAAAACCTTACAGTTCCATTTTTGTGGATATGTGCACCGATAAATACCACAGCGCGACTATCCGCGAAAGTATTTGGGAAGCCGAAGAAGCTGGCAATCGTTCCACTCCCGACTACGCATCGGGACGTGCTGGAAATACTTTTGGATTCGGAGCTGCCAATGATTATTCCACAGCTCCAGCTTATGCTTCACTCAGAGGAATGGGCAATCCGGGTTATAGCTACAAGTTTATTTACGCCACATCGAAATTGTTCGAAATGTACGAATCGGAAGGCGACACAGCCCGTTGCGACTGGAATATAGCTCCTTACGAATACAGCTATGCATCGGCAGCTCCCAAACAGGTTACAGGTCGCCAGTATTATTTTGGTAAAAAACCTGCTTCGCTTACCACAGTCGAAGGTTTGCCGGTCACATCGTTGAGTCAGGCTTCGTCCGATGCCAACAAAACCCGTTGCGATGCCAAATTCCGCCGCGAACTGGAATTAGTAACTCCCAAAAATAAAAACTATACGCCTATCAATGTGCCCATTATTCATTACAGCGATGTATTATTAATGCTGGCAGAAGCTGAAAATGAACTGAATGATAATCCGACTGATGTGGCTTATTCAGCTATCGACGAGGTGCGCAATCGGGCCGGAATCAGTCCGCTGACAGGCAGTGCGATGAGCAAAGAAGATTTCAGAATAGCGGTTAAAAAAGAACGTGCCATGGAGCTTTGTTTCGAAGGCATCCGCCGCTGGGATTTAATCCGTTGGGGCGACTATCACACGGCCATGAATGGAATTCCGGCTTATGTGGCACAACCGGGCTGGGGAATAAACTACAAATATGCCGAAAACTATTTTAAAGTATCGCCTTATTACAATTATTTCCCAATTCCCGATATGGAAATGTCGGTTAATAAACTCATTGTTAAGAATAATCCGGGCTGGTAATTTTTCAATTTTTAAAAGAAAAAACGTATGAGAATCTCTTATTTTTCAATTATACTGTTGTTGATTGTATTCGTTTCATGTAACGATCAGCTTAACAATCCTGTTGATTTTAGTTTCACTGCCACGTCGGCAAACAGCACGGTTAGCGGCGATACGCTCGTTGTTAATAAGGCAGTGCCAGTAACATTTACTTTTGGTGGAAATGCTGAGTTTATTACTTTCTACAGCGGCGAAGTAGGTCACGAGTACGACAAGCGCGAACTGACACAAACTCCGGTTAGCGATATCGATTCTTGCTATCTGACTTTTACCAACAAACCGCAGTTTGGTAATATTCCGGGAACATTAAAGGTGTATTTGTCCACTTCGTTTGCGGGCATGAATCTGACGGATAAAAAAGCGGATTCACTGGTTGTTTTGAACCACAGCTGGATAAACCTAAGCGACAGTTGCAATCTTTCGGCAACAAATAACGTGACCAACACAACGAAAATATCACTGAAAAGTCATGTAAATTCCAAAATATCGCTTGCATTTCGCTATAAAACAACCGACAATACAGCCATTCAGCCAACGTGGCAAATTGGTAATCTCAAAATTGTAGTGCGCGACAAAAAAGGCGGTGTTACCACGCTTTCGGCTAACGATATGGGTTTCACAGCATTGGATTTGTCTGCAACAACGAATCCCTACTCAACAGCAGGAGGAACGGGTATTTGGGATTTGAATAATATTGCAGCTACCAGTTCGGTTATGAAAATTGTGTTTTCGGGTGCAGGTCAGCCACTCAACGATGATTGGTTGGTGTCGACTCCAAAAATGGCAACCACACGCATACCTGACAAAGGTTTAGCTGTAAAATCGGTATCGACTACAGTTACAACTTATCAATACACTTTCAATACACCAGGCGTGTACAAAGTAGGTTTCAGAGCCATGAATGACAACTTTGAGTTTCATTCTGAAGCCGGTATGACTAAAATAATCCGGGTAAAATAATTGCGCGAACAAGTACTGTAAATGAAAAAATTACTCCTGATATTAACGCTCTTTGTTGCTCTTGATGCTTTTGCACAGAGTTTTAACTTCGAAGATGCTACTGTCCCAACTGAGTGGATTAGTTCGGCATCCGGTTCGTTGAGCGTCAATACGGCGCATTACAAAGAAGGCGTTCAGAGTTTGTGCTGGACTACAACCGGACAAGCCACGCTGACATCCACTTTTACCGGCTTTATTGCCAGCACAGGCAACAGCGCTTATCTGCAAATTTATTCGTCGGAGATTACTTACGATACACTTACAGTGGAGTTTTTGTACAATACAACGGTTAAAAAGAAAGCCATTTACCTGATAAATTACAAGGGTTGGCACGAATTTAACCGCGCGTATACCGAGTATGCATCTACGCTGTCGTCGACCATTACTTCGGTGCGTTTTACACTAAAGCCAACATCGGCTACAGCGACTCGTAAGATTTACATTGATGATGTCAATTTTAATCACACCAACGATACCGAACGGATTATAGGAAGTCATTGGGTGCTGGACAGCAAATATTTTAATTCGACAGCCGATACCAGTTCGCTGGTTATTTTTGCTAATCCGGTTGATATTCCTGTAACAACACCTACTGCGCAGGAATTGGCTGATTTGAATTCGCTGCGAAATACCTTGAAAAGAACACCAGCTGCAGGTACAACGACTGACCTGAATGCTGCCAAAGCGTATGTAAACTCACTTAACATTGTGCGAAATGCGGATGGCACTGTGCGTGGAAATCCAATTGATTGTTCGACTGCAGCACTCACCGATGCATTTATGACCGATATTGCCAATAAAGTAGAGGTGTTGGCTGCTGCGGCTCAAACCGACAATGCAACCAAAACACTGTTTCAGAATTTTGTAGACCATTTACTCGACCAGGGAATTTCCGAAGGTTGTAATTTCCGTACGTTTAGTAATTCGTACACCACCTGTAAAGTTGTGCCGGCAGCATGGCTCGACGCGTTACCTGTTTGTACCGAAGCTCAAAAAACAGAAGTACTGAAACTCGTAAAATGGTTTTCGTTTTACGGCACTATGTATTATCCGCAGGATACTTACCTTTCGAAACTTGTTTCGGACATTGTGTATTTGTTTTTGCCGCACATGATAGGAATTGCGCTGAATCAGACCGACGATGCAGTAGCTGTTCGTGAACTGAAAGCATTTAAACGTTATCTGGATCGCAATACGGAATATGTGCCGGGCGGTGAAGATATTTTTAAGCCAGACGGCACCGGATTTCACCACTGGACGCATTACAACAACTACATGTATGCCTATAAAACATGGGTGCAACATATTTATTACCTCAAAGGGACTTCGTTTCGTATTTCGGCGGATGCCTATCAGCGTTTCAAAAAAGCGATTATTTCGGTTTACATTATGGGAACGCAGGATACGGGCGATAACCGCTATTTTGCCAATTCGCTTTGTGGACGTAAGCCTTTTGATACAGTGGTGCAGTTCTCAAAAACCTACTTTGATTACTTAGTTTCTATCGGGACTGATGTGCTTGGTTCAATGGATAGTGAAGTGGCTGCAGCGTACAATTATTTTTTCAAAACAACAAAATACAATGTTCCGGCACAACCTTACGAAGGTTTTTATCAGTTCAATTTTAGTCCGCTGGGCATTTATCGCAAAGGAAATTGGGTCGCCTCGATGCGTTCGCCAACCACGAACTTCTTTGGCGCTGAAATTTACGATGACACCAATCGTTTCGGACGCTATCAGGCAAATGGCTCATTGGAAATAATGTACAGCGGCTCATTGGCAAGCAGCGGTTATCCTACGAGCAGCGCAGGCAGTGGCGGTTGGGACTGGAATGTGGTACCCGGAGCAACAACAGTTCATTACACCTCGTGGCAGGAAATGATGCCTTACAAATCGCCAAACGGACGTTTTGACCAAAAAACAAAGACTAAAAACTTTGCGGGAGCATTGACTTTTGGCGATTGTGGTATGTTTGCTTGTGATTTTGACCAACTGGATACATGGTCAAGTTCGGCTTACACCGCTACCAATCTGGTTTATAAAAAATCGATGTTTGCTTTTGATAATATGCTATTCAGTTTGGGAAGTTCCATTGGCTCGTCGGGAACGTACAGTACTTCCATGATTACGGCTACCAATCTGTTTCAGTGTCTGAATCCGGCAACAATAGGAAGCACCGTGGTTAATGGAAGTACAGTTTCGCAACCTTACAACGCCACACTATCCACAGCGTCGGACAACTGGATAATTACACCGCAGGGAACAGGTTATTTTGTGCCCAAAGGAAACGATGCGCTGAATGTGAAATTTGATAATCAGTCGACACCCAACTATACAGGAGCCGATTATGCAGCACCTACAACGACGCTTCCAGCCGTAAAAGC
>JBMOHZ010000088.1:0-8361 GCA_049317585.1 Paludibacter sp. | reverse complement strand
TAAGTATAAACTGGAGTTCCCCATTTTAATTCTTCGGTGAGTCCACTTTCAAGTGCTATCTGACGAAGGGTTTGTAGTTCAACTGGCCATTTTTTAACTTTACAAAGTGGGGTTGCATGGTATTTGCATCGTCCACATCCGTTGGCTAAATATAAATCAATTTTGGGATTTAATGAAAACACAATATTAATTCATTATAGATGTTTTTTTTGACTGTAATCAAATCTTATAACAACTATAACTATAAAATTGTTTTTTTAATCTATCTGATTTAATCTTGGGAAAGAATGTCTACAATTTTCGACTCATTTGGTTTACATAGTAGCAATAAAACCGAGGATATAGCTATTTGATACAAAACAATTTCGGATCGTACCAAATAAAAACAAACTACAGCTGCTAATAGACTTACACCAATAAAATACAAACGGAATTTTGCTAATTTAAGAAAAGCAGCTTCCTTTTTCACAATATCAGTAATGGCTTTTATTTTAGTTATTTCAAAAAAGAAATAACCAAAATAAAGCACGGCAAAGGCAGAAATGATAATTTGTGCTGATAGGAATACAATTTCGGTTGTTTTGTCGATATTAACTGACAATAAATTATTCAGATTCAAAAAATAGCCCAATATTGTAATAAGAATAATAGAGGTATAAATCAAATAGTAAATCTGATTTAAAGATCTGAATATGTATTTCATCATTGTTTCAGCTAAAATTATTTTTTCTTTTTAGGCGCTTGTATACCTGCTATAGCTTTTTTAGCCGTTGCATTTGAAGGGTTTATAACCAATATTTTATTCCAGTAAACGAGTGATCCTGCATTGTCTTTTTGGAGTAAAGTATAATACCCTAAATAGCTATAACATTCAACTAATACTGCATTGTAACGTGCATCATTTTTAGGTTCTACAATTGCCAACGTTTGCTCGTAAAAAGGTTTAGCCAAACCAAGTGTTGTTTCAGGGTCGAGGGCTGCATTGGTACGTGCACGCCAGAAATCGCCTCTATACACTTCACGTTCGAGCGATTTTACAACTGCAAAAACGCTATCAGCTTTCAGAAGGGCACTTTTCTTTGCCACTGCTGACGTTGTGCTATCGTTTCCAAGTCCGTAATACAATTTACCTAAGCCCATAAGAGCATCAGCATTATTTTTAAGTTTTTCAGGATTTGAGTTCAAATATTTATTATACGCATCAATTGCATTATTCAAACTATCAATCTCAGTGTACATATCCGAAATATCTTTCCACAATTCAACTTTTGTAGCATCATACTTAAGAGCAGTAATATAATGTTTAGCAGCCTCATTATATTGTTTTGAATCTCTCAATGCCTGTCCGTAATATCTGTAGTCAAGGAAAGTAAATTCGGGATTAGTTGATTTATTAAAAAACAAATCGGCATAATTTATAGCCTCTGCTGGATTTTTTAAATCAACATAATTATACATTACCAAACGACTAAATGCAGGACTATTAGGAGTTTTTAGTAAACCCATTTTTGCCACGTCAAGCGATTTGTTAAAGTCGTGATTCATAAATAATGTCATTGAGTATTTTGTTAAATCACTTACATTGGTTACATTGCCTGATTTAATATACCTTTCATAAGAAACTGATGCATTTTCAAAATCATTCATGGCATAATAAATATCACCTAACTCTCTGTCGGCGAGCACAAAATCAGGACTAATACTTTTTAGTTCAATTAATTTCTTGATAGCCTCCTTTTGATTCATGGCTTTGTATACACGAGCATATTTTACATAAGCCTCTTTGCAGTCTTTGTTATATAAAATTGCAGTTTCGTAATTCGAACAAGCATCACCCAAACTTGTAGGAGCAAGAATATCACCTTTTAAAACAAATAATTCGGCACTTTTCGAATTTACTGAACGTGCTTTATTCCAATATTCTAATGCTTTACTTGCATCGCCAATATACAAATAGGCATAACTTATGGCAATAGGAATAGCAATGTTTTTTTTATTTGCCTTATCCTTCATTATTTTCATCAAACTAGCAGTTGCAATTTTAGGGTCGGTGCTTTTCAATGTAAGCATAATTGTGCCAATTGAGTTTAAGGCTGACATAGGATTGGCTTTTAATCCTTCGTTGAAAAAATACTTTGCTGAATCTATTTTGCTTTCATTAAAATAAATATTTCCTAAATAATAAGATGCTTCTTCTTTGTTAGAGCCAGCATTGAAATCTTGTAAAAGAATATTTTTTGCTATTACCGGAAAGCCTGATTTAAAATAGAGAACACCTTGACTAGCAGTTGCTTTAGTCAATGTTAATACCATAAGTAGAACTAATAAAGCTTTAATTTTCATTTTTTATCTTTTGTTTTGTTTTGTTTGAGTTATCTTGTTGTAAAAAGGGACTACATTTCTAATTTATTCATCTTTAACTGAAACAACTCTAAGTGGTTGTGTAGCCGGGACCAATCCCGATTTTAGAATAATACGCTGCCCTCTATCTGATGTCATAAAAGAAGTAAATCCTGTTGGCAATGATGTTCGAGGGTCATTTATAATTATAAATACATTACGTGTTAAAGGGTAATATCCATAAAACATATAAGCCTGAAATGGTTTATAACTACCTTCGATGGTTGCCACTTTTTCGTTGCTAACCGACATAACTTTAACAACATCTTTAAAACTCAGATTGGTAGTGTCTACTTTGTTCGACAACCAATTTACGCCAACAATACCTATGGCCTGAGGTGTTTTTGCCACAAAATCGATTACTTCGGCATTTGTATTTTGGGCATTTAAATTTCCTGAAATTTGTGTGCCACCGCACACTGAGTCAATAGCATATCTCACAGTACTCGAGTTAGGATTATCAAATACAGTAATAATTTTTCCCAAGGTTGACGTGGGGTAAATTTGATTCCAATTAGTAACTTTACCAAGTAGAATCTGTCGAAATTGATCAACAGTAATAAGCGTATCTTTGTTTGACTTATTTGTTATAAGTGCAATTCCATCCGATGCTAATCGGTATGAGCGAGGCTGAAATTTTATACTGTGTAAATAATTCGTTTCTTTTTCGGATAATGGACGCGTAGTTATTGCCATGCGAACACTATCTTTCAGCAGTAAATCAATAGCTTTGCCTTCGGTTGTAAAAATGGGAACAATTCCAGCTTTAGGATATATCGATTCAAACACTGCAATCTCTTGTTGAATAATAGGGGCAAAAGTTTCATCAATGGCCACCGGTATTACTCCAGCTGTAAGTGTATCTGTAAATTTGTCCTTTTTCTCACGCGCACATGAGAAAAAGGACAATATAATAACCAAATAAATAAACTTATAAAGTTTAAACATCTGTATTAATTTTGTAATTTAAAATTAATTGGCAGTGTAAACCATACTGAAACGTTTTCGCCATTTTGCTTACCTGGTATCCATTTAGGCATTGATTTTACAACTCTAATAGCCTCTTTGTCTAACGAACTTTCTACAGAGCGAACAACCTCTATGCGGTCAACCTCACCTTTACGCGTTACAACAAACTTTACAATAACTCTACCCGAAATACCGTTTTCCTGAGCAATAACCGGATAACGAACGTTCTCGCCCAAAAATTTGAATAATTCTTCATCTCCACCTGGAAAGGTAGGCATCTGTTCAATTACATCAAAAATTTTGTCTTCAACATCCTGAGTTATATCTTGCTTAACATCTGCAATATCTATACCACTTTCTTCGTTATTACCTTTTACATCGGCAATCGAAATAGCAACCTTTGTTTCGTTAAGCTCTTCCTGACTTTTAATTTCATTATCTTCGTTCACCTCTTCATCTTTTTTGATGACAGGAGCTACAAATTTAATGGAACTTTTCACTTCAGGAGGTGGCTCTAACGTTATAGGCTTTTTCAATTCTTCCTTTACCTCTGCTTTTGCCAGTTTCGATAAAGTTGTTACTTCGGTAACAGTTTCACGACTTACTGATTTTGCATATTCAATAAGCTTTGGTATACTAAATCCTATAATTGCAACTATGGCTATAATAACTATGGAAATATTATGTCTTTTTCCAGACTCTTTCCTTAGCACATACGCACCATAATTTTTATTTTTCCCCTCAAAAACGAGCTCGCGCCATTCTAGAGTAGTTAAATCAATTTTTGACATACTTAATTGTTTTATGCAATTTATTTTGCTTGTCCATTAGCCCCATTTGCCTGTTTGCCTTCAATCAACAACTTATCATCTTTTGTAATATTGTCAATAACATATTTCCCAATATTACAAATTTGCATTTCATCAAGTACATCAATTACGTTTTCGTAAGTAGCAGCATCGGTGGCTTTTATAATTACAACTGGTGTATTTTTACCATTTTTAATTCGAGATGCTTGTGCCGTAAATGTATCCTGCGAAATTTTCAATTCGAGTTTTTGTTGTTTCAAAAGTTGAATTTTTGATACAGCATCCTGGTTGCGCATAACTAACAACGATCTTATACTATTCTGACTATTAGCATCGTACGATAGCTCTTTGAGAGAATTGTAGTTTTTATAATCGGGTTGGCCAGCAAAATAATATACTTTATTATCTTTATCCAATAAAATAGTTAATGCTTTCGAAGCTTTTACCTCTGATTGTTGGTCTTTGGTAATATTCTTATCATTACTAGGCATGCTTAATTCCATTGTTTGTGGTTTATTAAGCGAGGTACATAACATAAAAAAAGTGATAAGTAACATATTCATATCCACCATAGGTGTAAAGTCAACATGTACGCTTATTTTCTTTTGTTTACTTCCGCCCTTTTTTTTGCCTCCGCCTTCATTACTTTGAATTTCTGCCATCTTTATGAGTTTTTAAGAGCTGTAATTAAATTATATCTGTTTTCTCTCAAATCCTGAAGCGAAGTCATAACCTTTTTAATTACTGCATAAGGGGTTTTTTTATCCGCTTTAATTGCAATTCTTAACTCAGAATTGTTTTTTCGAGCGTTTTTAACCCATATCTTAAACTGATTATCAACACTATCAGTTGGTATTCCATAATCTTTAAGTTCTTTATCCTGCTCTTCAGGCTTCTTATCCAAAAAAGTTTTCATATCTTTTATTGGAACTCCAAAAGTAGGCAATAATTTGAATTTAGAAATTTGCTTTTCAGTAAATTCTACCCCATATTCCCCGCCTACTGCTTGTAAAACATTTACCATATCCTTTTGCTTATCGAGGCTCATAAAAACCTTTCCTGCTGGATCAATTAAAATTTGGAGAATATTTGTTTCCGGAATTTTAATTTCAGAAACCGATGCTGGCATTGCCACCATTACAGGCTCCTTTTTTACGAAAGTAGATGTTAACATAAAAAACGTAAGTAAAAGCACGGTTACATCACTCATCGCAGTCATGTCGATAAGTGTACTTTTCCTTGCTACTTTTGCTTTAGACATAGCATTTTATATTTTAAATGAAATGATTACTTGTGAGACGCAGCAAATGTTTGAACGATTGAAAAACCTACTTCATCAATACAGTAAGTAATACTATCAATTTTGCTAGTGTAATAGTTGTACGATACAACTGCCAAGGCTCCTGTAGCAATACCGAATGCTGTGTTAATCAAAGCTTCAGAAATACCTGCTGAAAGAGCAATAGAGTCAGTTCCACCAGCACCTGCTAACGAAGCAAACGATTTGATCATACCAATAACTGTACCTAAAAGACCCATTAACGTACCTAAAGTTACAATAGTAGCAATAATAGGAAGATTTTGACTTAACATTGGAAGTTCAAGAGCAGTAGCTTCTTCAATTTCTTTTTGTATAGCTAAAATCTGTTGTTCTTTTGATAAAGTTTTATCCTGTTCCACTTGCTCATATTTTACCAATGCCGAAGCAACTACATTACCAACAGAACCTTGTTGTTTTTCGCAAATTTCTTTTGCAGCTGCAATATCTCCAGTAGAAAGCACTGATACGATTTGCTGAACAAATTTTGTAGGACTAGCTTTTCCATAAGCTGTTTTAATTGCAAAATAACGTTCTACGCTCAATGCCATTACTGTAAGTAATAACGTTTGAATTATAGGAACTATTATACCGCCTTTATAAATTAAACCTAAAAAATTGCCATCAAGTGGATGATTTTTAGGGTTGCCATCTACAAAGTTATCTGGATTTCCCAAAATAAAAATGTAAATAAGAACTGCTAACCCAAAACAAGCTAACATTACTAGACCAGAAGATTTAATTCCTGTAAAACCTTTTCTTTTTGTTTTTTGATTTTTTTCCATGACTTTTTTTTAAAATATATTGTTAATAATAGAAACAAATTAATGTGCGAAAATACAAACAAATAGATAATCAAACACGCTCTAAGAAGTTAAATAAACAAAAACACGAAAAATAAAGCGATAAAATTATTTTGAACTGCCATTTTTGAAGTTATTTCTGCACTCTATACATGTAGAATAAGCTCCATTTATTTAAAGAAATTTATATAAAGTCCGGCAATAATGGCACTGGTAATTACACCACAAATATTTGCCCCCAATGCCTCTGGCAAAACCAAACTCATTGCATTTACTTTTGAAACTTCTTTTTGAACAACCTTTGCTGTTGACGGCACACAACTTACGCCAGCTATACCAATAGTGGGATTGTAATTCCCTTTTTTTATAAAATACATAACATAACCTCCAGCAATTCCTCCAACTCCTGACAATAGCAATGCTAAAATTCCCAGTATTAATAGTTTAAGAATGCGTGGATCAAGCAGCAAATGTGCTTCGCAAAGTACACCCAACGTTAAACCCAGAAAAAAAGTAGAACCATATAATAAAGGCCCACTAATAAAACTTGTAATATGTGTCAAACCTGCTTCTTTTACCGAAATACCCAAAAACAATGAGAAAAACAACGGCGAAGCTACTGGGAATAACAAACAAAGAATCACACACATAATAGACGCTGCAGCCAGTTTTGTAGATGATGAAATTCTTTTAGCTGGCTTTTCTTTCGATTTGTCAATTTTTATTCCTCTTAATTTTTTTGGAATTAGCAATCGAATAAGATAAGGATATCCGCCATAAGTTAATCCCAAATACAGATAAGCAACCACCGTTATTGGAACAAATAAATGTTTTGCCAATGACAACGACGTAAACAAAACCATAGGGCCATCTGCACCACCAACCATAGCTATCGAAGCAGCCTCTTTAGCAGTTAAACCCATGGCTTGAGCAATTGGTATTGTTAAAAACGTGCCCAACTCGGCAAATAGTGCCAATAACATACTTGCAAATGGTCTTTGTAGTAAAAATCCGATATCCAATAATGACCCTATGCCCATAAATACAAAACAAGCAATAAGTCCGTTGCTGAATGTAAATACATATACAGGTTGAAGAAAATCAATCTGAAGCAAATCGAACATCTGCCCAACATCTGTCACCATCGAATCCAGAAACAAAGTTCCCTGCACTCCCCCTTGACTATCGATAAATCCTCCTGGAACGCCAGGGGGCAATAACATTAACGAAGCATTAATTGTAGCCATACCCAAACCCATAGGTATCATTAGTAAGGCTTCCAAAACTCCTTTTTTACCAAGGTACATCAAAAAAAGACCTAATATAATTAGAAAAATACGAGCTAAA
Source organism: Paludibacter sp. (assembly GCA_049317585.1). Taxonomy (GTDB): domain Bacteria; phylum Bacteroidota; class Bacteroidia; order Bacteroidales; family Paludibacteraceae; genus Paludibacter. Next base: position 715 of record JBMOHZ010000088.1, on the reverse strand, counting down.
GAAATTGAAATGTCTGAAGTGAATAACGTAGATATGCCTTGAAACTGTTGTAGGAAAGAAAAAATATCATTCATAATTTAATGCTTAAAATAAATTGAGTAATTTACGACAATAGGTGCTAATTTAACGTTTAGCAAACTGAAAAATTACTTATTTGTTTTTAGATGTTAAAACAAAACTCAATAGTGAAATTATTCCAGCAATAAAAAATGAAATTAATGCAGTTTGAATGAAAAGAACAAGAATTTGCATAAAAAACTGATTGATGGTGAATGAATTGTTATGTAATTTAAATTTTTTCCACCATAATGATATAATATTTATCAAAAACAGTGTTTTTTGAAACGCTTGCAAAGATACTTGAAAAAAAACAAGAATAAATTTGAATTAATTTTTTTTAATACTAATCTTCAACAATTCATTTTGACTACTAAAATACTCACTACAACAAATCATTCAGAAGTCTAACATACTCAATTGAACGAATTTTTAAATCAGGAAGCATTTATATTAAAAAAAATACTATATTTGCACCTCGTTTGAAAAAACTAAAATAATTAATGTTTTATCTTTAAATAAAATTTCCATGCAAAACAAAGGATTAGTCAGGATTTTTGCTGTAGCACTCACCTTAGTGTGTTTGTTTTACCTGTCCTTTACTGTTGTAACAAGTACCTATAACAAAAAAGCGAAAGAATATGCAGCAGGGGACAAA
>JBMOHZ010000087.1:0-8362 GCA_049317585.1 Paludibacter sp. | reverse complement strand
AAAAAAATAGCTATCTTTGTGGCTCAAAAAATTAAACGTATTTCCGCATGAATATTTCGTATAACTGGCTGAAAAATTACATCAATACCGACATTGATGCTATTGAACTTGGTAAAGCGCTTACATCCATTGGACTTGAGGTAGGTAGCGTAGATGAAGTACAAACTGTAAAAGGTGGACTCGAAGGTTTGGTAATTGGCGAAGTGCTTACCTGTGAAGCACACGAAAACTCTGATCATCTGCATGTTACTACTGTCAGTGTTGGTGGTGGCGATCCACTCCAGATTGTATGTGGAGCACCAAACGTGGCTGCCGGACAAAAAGTGGTGGTGGCTACTGTTGGTACAACCTTGTATGCTGGCGAAGAGAGTTTTAGCATTAAACGTTCTAAAATACGTGGTGTGGAATCGATGGGAATGATATGTGCTGAGGATGAAATTGGTATTGGAACCAGTCATGCTGGCATTATTGTTTTGCCTGCCCAAGCTGTTGTGGGCACATTAGCTAAAGATTATTACGGCATTAAAAGCGATTATCTTATTGAAGTGGACATTACGCCTAACCGTGTAGATGCTGCTTCGCATTATGGTGTGGCGCGTGATTTGGCAGCTTATTTTGCCCTGAAAAATCCAGAAATTAAATTGAAAAAACCTTCGGTTGATACTTTTAAGGTTGAAAATAATAATCTGAACATTCCCGTTAAAATAGAAAATACGGAGGCTTGTCCACGTTATTCGGCAGTGACTATTTCGGGTGTAAAAGTAACCGAATCGCCCGATTGGTTGAAAAATGCGCTACTTACTATCGGACTTCGGCCTATAAATAATATTGTGGATGTTACCAATTATGTGTTGCATGAATTAGGACAACCGCTGCATGCTTTCGATGCCGATAAAATTACATCGAACGAAGTGCATGTTAAATGTATGCCCGAAGGAACTCCCTTTGTAACGCTCGATGGAGTTGAACGCAAACTAAATGCTGCTGATTTGATGATATGCAATGGCAATACGCCTATGTGTATTGGTGGTGTGTTTGGTGGATTAACCTCGGGTGTAACAGAAACTACGCAAAACGTGTTTTTGGAAAGTGCTTATTTTAATCCGGTATCTATACGCAAAACGGCTAAACGTCATGGGTTGAATACCGATGCATCGTTCCGTTTTGAGCGCGGTTGCGACCCGACAAACACAATTTATGTGCTTAAACGCTGTGCGTTACTTATTCAGGAAGTAGCTGGTGGAAGCATTTCGAGCAATATTGTAGATATTTATCCTACCGAAGTAAAACCTTTCGAAGTTACTGTTTCAATACAAAAAATTCATTCGCTAATAGGCAAAGAAATTGGCCGTGAGAGTATCGAAACTATCCTTGCCGCTCTCGAAATGAAAATTACGGAGCGTACCGAAACGGGTTATATATTGCAAGTGCCAGCTTACCGTGTGGATGTACAGCGCGATGTGGATGTGGTTGAAGATATTTTGCGCATTTACGGATATAATAATGTTGAAATTGGCGAAAACTTGGTTTCAACGTTAAGCTACAGTTCCAAACCCGACAGTCATAAATTGCAAAACCTTATTGCGGAGCAATTAACTGCTCAGGGTTTCAACGAAATTTTGAACAATTCGCTCACAAAAGGTGGTTATTATACCGATTTAACATCGTATCCGGCTGCTAATTGTGTGAAAATATTAAATGCATTGAGTTCCGATTTGAATGTAATGCGTCAGACTTTGCTTTTTGGTGGACTGGACAATATTGCCTACAACATTAACCGACGCAATGCAAATTTAAAATTCTATGAGTTTGGCAATTGCTATTACTACAATGCTGATAATAAAAAAGAAGGCGAAACTTTGGCTGCCTATTCCGAAGATTTTCATTTAGGAATGTGGCTTACTGGCAATAAACAGGCTCAATCCTGGACTACTACCGATCAAAAATCTAGCATTTATGAGTTGAAAGCCTATATCGAGAATATTTTTACGCGTTTGGGGGTGAATGTACGCAAATTGGTTATTGGTGAATATGCCGATGATTTGTTGAGCGAAGCACTTACTGTATATAGTCCACGTGGTTTTAAATTGGCTGTTTTGGGAGTTGTAAGTCCGAAAATCCGCAAAAAAATGGACATCGACCAAGAAGTGTATTTTGCTGATTTAAACTGGAATGCCTTGTTGAAAGAAATTAGTAAACATAAACCAAGTTTCACCGAAATACCGAAATTCCCAGAGGTAAAACGCGATTTGGCTTTGTTGCTCGATAAAACGGTAAATTTTGCCGAAATAGAAAAAATTGCATTCGATACCGAACGAAAATTGCTTAAAAAAGTAACGCTGTTTGATGTTTACGAAGGTAAAAACTTAGAAGCAGGTAAAAAATCCTATGCTGTAAGTTTTATTTTGCAGGACGAAACCAAAACGCTTACCGATGCACAAATTGACAGCATAATGAAAAAAATGCTCACCAATTTCGAATCGAAACTAGATGCTAAACTACGCTAACATGGAAACAAAAATAATCCACACTCCGTACGCTCAGCCCGATGCTTACAATGCATTAAGTATGCCGGTGTATCACTCAGCGGCTTTTGAGTTCGACTCAGCAGAGCAAATGGAGTTGGCTTTTACAGGTAAAGCTGCAAACCATACTTATTCGCGTATTACGAATCCTACGGTTCAGTATTTCGAAGACCGTGTGAAAAACATAACTGGTGCATTAAGTGTAACAGCACTCAATTCGGGGATGGCAGCCATTGCCAATACCATTATTACTTTATCCAAAGCGGGTAGCAATATTGTAACTTCGCGTCATTTGTTTGGTAATACCTATTCGCTATTTGTTTCTACATTGTCGGCTTTTGGAATTGAAACTCGCTTTTGCGACATGACAGCCCTCGATGCAGTAGAATCGCAAATTAACGAAAACACCTGCGCCGTTTTTCTGGAGATTATTACCAATCCACAAATGGAAGTAGCCGATTTGCAAGCAATTGCACAAATTTGTAAAGCTAAAAATGTTCCGTTTGTGGCCGACACAACCATTATCCCTTTTTGTGCTTTCAATGCTAAAAATCACGGCATTGATATCGAAATTATATCGAGCACAAAATACATTTCGGGAGGTGCAACCTCGTTAGGAGGCATAATAATCGATTATGGTACATATAATTGGATGAATTCGCCCAAACTTGTTTCGCTGGCCAAAGAAGTAGGCGATACAGCTTTTACAGCAAAATTACGGAAAGAAATTCACCGCAATTTGGGTTCTTATATGACGCCACATGCTGCTTATATGCAAACATTGGGTTTGGAAACTTTATCGTTGCGGTATAACCAAACTTCGCGTACTTGTTTTGAACTGGCAACTATGCTCGAACAACTGCCACAAATAAAATGTGTAAATTATCCTACTTTGGGCGAAAATAAATTTGCAGAAATTAGTCGCAAGCAATTTGGTGAATATCCTGGGGCAATGCTTACTATCGATTTGGAATCGCGCGAGGCTTGTTTTGCTTTTTTAAACAAACTCAAACTAATCAAAAGAGCTACTAATTTATTCGATAACAAATCCTTAGCAATACATCCTGCAAGCACTATATTTGGTAATTTTACGCCTGAAGTTCGTAAATTGATGCGGGTTGCAGATACTACCATTCGGCTTTCGGTAGGGCTTGAAAATATTGATGATTTATTGAGTGATATCAAACAAGCATTGTAAATAAATATCATGAACAATATAATTGAAAAAATAATCAACTTTTTATTCAACAGCAGGTTAATTAAGCAGTTGAAGCATAGTGAGCGCGAAAAACGATTTGTAAATTACAAAAGTGCGCGTTCAATTATTCTATTGTTCGAAAGTGATTATATGGAAAAAAATATGGAGCTAAAGCAATTAATCCAATCGTTAAATAATGATGGTAAAAAAGTGATGGCTTGGGGTTTTGTTCGCAAAAAAGATATTTCGACAGCCATTTTACCCGATTTCAGGATTTTACATCAAAAAGATGCTGATTTTACTGGTATGCCACATTCTGCTTTTTTACGTGAATTAGAAGACCTAAGTTTTGATTTACTTATTGACCTCACAGTAAGCGAAATAAAACCACTTCAATACCTTGCTATGTATGCAAATGCTGCCTGTAAAGTAGGTACACATAACTATCCGGGAATGTACGATTTGATCATTGATGTACAACAAATAAAAGACGAAAATCAACAAAAAGAAGAAGAAACGAATGCAATTCATATTTATAATAATCTAATTTTTTACCTTAAAAGTATACAAACTAACGATTAAATACGTATTTTTGCACCGAATTTGTACAAATTACCAATGATAAATAACAAACTAACAGGAATGGGTGTAGCATTGATTACACCCTTTAAAACAGACGAATCAATCGATTTTGAAGCATTAGCGCGTTTAATTGAATTTCAGATTAAGAATGGAACTGACTATTTAGTTGTATGCGGTACTACTGCCGAAACACCTACACTATCGGCTGACGAAATGGATCAAGTTGCTCGTTTTTCAGTTGATTGCGTAGCCGGTCGCTTGCCAATAGTGCTTGGTATAGGTGGTAACAGTACCAAAGCAGTAGTTGATAAAATTGCAACATTCGATATGCCTGGTGTGCATGCTATCCTTTCGGTAACTCCCTATTACAATAAACCATCGCAAGAAGGTTTGTATCAGCATTTTGCGGCTATTGCTAAAGCTTCGTCACTTCCCATTTTACTTTACAATGTACCCGGACGTACTGGCGTTAATATGCTAGCTACTACTACGCTTCGTTTGGCCAATGAGTTTCCTAATATTTGTGGCATTAAAGAAGCATCAGGTAATTTTTCTCAAATTGACGATATCATAAAAAACAAACCAGCTGATTTTATGGTTATTTCGGGCGACGATGCCATAACATTTCCGCTCATAACCTTAGGCGCTGTAGGCGTTATATCAGTTATTGGCAATGCTTTTCCACGTGAATTTAGCCGTATGGTGCGCTTGGCATTAGAAGGCGATTACGCAAGTGCTCGCCAAATACATCACCGATTCACCGAACTCATTGAACTTCTTTTTGTTGAAGGAAACCCTGCTGGTGTAAAAAGTATGCTCGCACTTATGGGTTATATCGAAAATAAACTTCGATTACCTTTGGTTCCGAATACAATTAAGACCTACGAAAAGATAAAATTTGTACTTAATCAGCTCAATTAAGCCCCGTTTTAGGTCCAATTTGTCAAAAAAAAATATACAATTCTAAATTATCAGCCTCTATTTTAATGAAACAACTGTTAAAATGATAGTTTAATGGAGAGAAAAGCTGTTTTTTAACATATAGTATATCTTTGTTTATCAGCACATTAGCATTTTATTGTAAAATAATTAAAAAATAATTTACTACATTTGAGATAATAGCAAAAAATGTTGTAATTTTGCATCGATTTTGAATTACAAAACATGTTTAATAATTAAAGTTAAAAACGAAATGAAAAAAGTATTTTTATTTTTTGCTGTAGCTATCGCTATCGCTTCTTGTGCTCCTAAAGCTGCTGAAGAAGCTCCTGCAACTGATTCTGTAGCTGTTGATACTGTAGCTGTTGTTGATACAGTTGCTGTTGTTGATACAACTGCTGTTGCTCAATAAGTAAATTAATTAAGCTATGGCTTAAAATGCAGATTGCATTAAAAAAGGTTCGTTAATTCCATTAACGGACTTTTTTTTTGGAGCTAAATGCTCAAATATCAGTGTTTTTTTGTACTTTTGCATACTAAAATTGAAATAATAAAGAATATGTTACGAATAGCTGTTCAAGCTAAAGGTCGTTTGTACGACGAAACAATGCTCTTACTTACCGAATCAGGTATTAAGTTGGAATCAGGCAAACGCTTGCTTTTATTACCCGCTCGTAATTTTCCGCTCGAAGTCCTATTTTTACGCGACGATGATATTCCTCAATCAGTAGCTGATGGTGTAGCCGATATTGGTATAGTAGGCGAAAATGAATATGCCGAAAAGAAAAAGAATGCCTTGATTACTAAACGGTTGGGTTTTAGTAAGTGCCGTTTGTCATTGGCTATTCCAAAAGAAACTGAATACAAGGATATTAATTGGTTTAATGGCAAAGTAATTGCCACTTCGTATCCCGAAATTTTAAAAGATTTTTTAAGTGAGAAAAACGTTACAGCCGATATACATGTAATTACCGGATCGGTTGAAATAGCACCAAATATTGGTATGGCGGATGCTATTTTCGACATAGTAAGTTCAGGCAGTACGCTTATTACTAATCACTTGAAAGAGGTGGAAGTGTTAATGAAATCGGAGGCGCTGCTTATACAACATCCAACTTTATCGGCCGAGAAGCAAACCATTCTGGACGAATTACTTTTTAGAATTGAAGCTGTACAAATGGCTGAGGACAAAAAGTACGTTTTGATGAATGTGCCTTCGGTTAATCTCGAAAAAATAATTGAAGTATTGCCAGGTATGAAAAGTCCAACCATTATGCCTCTTGCAAAAGAAGGATGGAACTCTTTACACGTAGTTATTGGCGAAAAACAATTTTGGGATATAATTGGCAAACTAAAAGCGCTGGGTGCCGAAGGAATTTTAGTTATACCTATCGAAAAAATGATTTTGTAAGTACTATACTCGATATTTTTCAGTTAAATATCCATGGCTTCAGAAAACATACATCTTTGTATTGATAATGGCAATACCTACACAAAGGTGGGTTTATTCGAAAATGATACGCTTATTTTCGATACGCATTTTACAAACTGTACGTTTGATGACATAACTGATTTGATTCAAAAATACGCACCTACAGCATGTATCCTGTGTAATGTTTCAAGTATTAATCTGGAGCTTGAGGTGTTTTTAAAAAAATCGTTTTCGAAATTTATAAACTTTGATGCGCTAACTGCTATACCCATTCAAAATGAGTATAAGCAACCCGAAACACTGGGTAATGACAGACTTGCGGCAGTAATAGGAGCTAATTTTCTGAAACCAAATTCGGATTTATTGGTTGTGGATGCGGGAACTGCCATTACGTATGAGTTTATCGATAGTAATGCAGTTTATCATGGTGGAAATATTGCTCCGGGAATGTCCATGCGCTTAAAAGCTTTGCATCAATTTACAGCTAAATTGCCATTGGTAGAACCAACTGTCGATTTTGAACTTTTAGGACAAACAACAAGCGATGCTATACTATCGGGTGTTATGAATGGAATTGTATTTGAAATAAAAGGTTATTTTGAGGCTTTAAAAATTAAATATCCTGAACTTTCAATATTTTTAACAGGCGGAAGCCTAAATTACTTTGTATCAAAGCTAAAAAGTCCCATCTTTGCAGAAAGAAATCTCGTATTAATAGGTCTGAACCGTATACTTCAATTCAATGTTAAAAAATAATTGGTTTTTATTTGTTGTAATGTTCGTTTTTGTTTGTCAACTCACTGTAGCGCAAAACAACACCAATTCGCCCTATACTTTATATGGCTATGGCGATATTAGTGATAATTATTCGGGCGAACAACGTGCAATGGGTGGAACCGCCATTGGTGCTCGTTCAAAAACGTCCATCAATACTGTAAATCCTGCTTCGTATAGCGTAGTTGACACCATGACCTTTATGTTCGATATGGGAGTGTCGGCTTTGGGTTCTCGTTTTAGTTACAACAATAATACGAATTCTAAAATAAACTCAAACCTCGAATACATAACCATGCAATTCCCGTTGTGGAAAAACAGTGGTTTCAGTATGGGAGTCTTGCCTTATTCGTTTACGGGTTACAATTTTTCGACAACAGAGAAACTCCCTGTAAACATTTATCCCGATACGGTTACTGCCACAAGGCTTTTTTACGGTCAAGGTGGTATAAGTCAGGTGTATACAGGTATTGCTTTCAAACTATTTAATCATTTATCATTAGGAGTAAATGCTTATTATATGTTTGGAAATAACCAAAATAGCCGTCAGTTACTCTTTAATAAAACAGGCTTTCAAGGATCTTATCAAATGGACTCCATAAAAGTGAATAGTTTTAGATTTAGATATGGATTGCAATACAGCCAACTTTTAAATAAAAAAAACGATGTAACCATAGGTGCTTTTTACGAAATGAAAACAAAATTAAATGCTGATTATTCGCAGTCAACGGGCAGCGTAATTGATTCCCCTACACCTTATAGCTCAGTTTTGTCGACCTTTGAATTGCCCGAAACATACGGAATTGGTGTAAATTACAACTACAACAAACAACTTACAATTGCAGCTGACTATAGCATGCAGAAATGGGGGAATACCTTATTTATGGGTATGGCCGATACCTTGGTGAATAG
>JBMOHZ010000086.1:0-8500 GCA_049317585.1 Paludibacter sp. | reverse complement strand
ATTGGAAACAATGGAATACACAATGGCTGCTGCCGAAGTTACCGAAGTCATAATTGAAATAGACTCACCAGTACTCATTTTCTGTCGAATGTCAATTTGTTTTTGAGGAACTAAAATTTGCGAACCAGGCAAAACTTTTGGATAACATTTAATACCCAGAAAATTGCGGGTACTTTTTGAAGTTCCATTGGGGTGTAAAACAAAAATTTTACTGCGTAGAGCCGTACTTGATGCGCCACCTGCACTGCTAAGGTAATCTTTAAGAGTTGATGTGCGGTCGTAGCGAACATAAGTTGGAAAGTATACAGCACCCATAACGCGTACGGTTTGCAGCTCGCGTGGCACATATATTACATCACCTTGCTCTAGTTTTAAATCATACTTTCCACGTGGATTTCGCATTATATTTGTTAGATTAATGCCTACTATACCTTCGGTATTTTCAATGCTTTTAATTATATCGGCGCCATTTAATTTTTGTTGTAAGGAATCAATAGCATCAATATTGTTATTAGATTTCAATCCGGCTTGTTCTAATAAATCAGCATCAATTTTATTGCTGGACGATTTCTCGATTAAGCTTTTTGCATTTTCGCTCATAAAACGGTTGAGTCTTAATTGAGCATTGTCTAATTTTGGATTGCGAATTAAAAATGCCCCCGATGGATAGGAATAATTAGTAAAACCACCTGCTCTTTTTATAACATCCGAAATATATTCATCTTTAGATTTAATATTATAATCGCCTGGACGCAGCACTTCACCATCAATACGAACCATTCGTATGGTTTCGAAACCTGAAATACGACGTACTACAATTTGATCGCCATTTTCGAGAAGAAATTTACCATCGGAGCTGTTCATATTCAAATCTTTATCAGTTTTAAATTTTTTGATAATTGATTTTTGATTTGAATTAACTAGTGATTTTTGATCTTTAATAATTCGAATTAATTCAATGGAATCGGAGGCAGCTGCTTCGGTAAATCCACGTGCTTTAAGTATCAAATCCATAAGTGTAAGATTCTCAATTAAAGCATAATTTCCGGGTGATTTTACTTCGCCAGATATGGAAACATTAAATCCTTCGCGGTATTCAAATAGGCTTTTTATTTCTACATTGTCATCACGCTGTAATGCAATGTCTGCAATTTTACCCTTAATCAAATCGCCCAAATTAAAATTTATCATTTCGGGTATCTGATTTTCGCGTTTACGAGTTATTATAGCCATATTCATAAATGCATCTTCTTTTAATCCAGCAGCTTTGTCTATTAATTGTCTAACCGTGAGACCAGATTCGAGTGAATAAGTGCCAGGACGATTTACACTACCCACAATTTCGATGCGATTTTTAAACTTATCGGGGTTAGTTGAAAATGTAAATATATCGCCTGATTTAATTGCGAATTTTTTATAATCCGATTCAGGAACATCAATCACTTTCTTCTGATTGTCGTCAATACGAACAACAGTGGCTAATTTGGTAAAAGCATTGTCGGTAAATCCACCAGTATAACGAATAATATCATTTATTGTTTCTCCTGGCAAGCCTTCAAAAATGCCAGTTTTTTTAGTAGCACCTTGAATTTGAACGCGTATTTTGTATGGCTCAATTCGAATTACATCTTCATCGTGTAGTAATACATTATTAGGAATTACACCATCAGTAAGGTATTTATACACATCAATAGTTGCTATTTGTTTTCCGTTGCGAATAACCTTAACCGTACGCATACTTCCCGATTCAGCCGGACCGCCGCATGCATACAAAGCATTGAATGCAGTGGCTAATGAAGGTAATGTATATGAGCCAGGTCGAACTGCATCGCCAATTACTGTTACACGAATACTCCGTATATTACCCAAACTTACATTGATTTTAGTTTCGCCAGTAGAAACGCCTTGATATACTTTTGTAACTTCACTTTTTATACTTCGAGTTGCATCTTCAATTGTACGACCCGAAACTTTTACTGGTCCCACATTAGGGATGCGGATTGTACCTTCGGGCGAAACTTTTAGTTTATAGTACGCTTCGTATAAGCCCGAAACATCCACTATTAATTCGTCATATGCACCCAATATATAATTTGAAGGTGTTGGAATGTTTAATTTAGGTTCGAAAGTAAGTTGTTGGTTTGCAAAAATATATGATCCATAATAACTTAAAGAACTTGTTATAGGAGTATTAGCTGTAGCCTCTTCGACTACAATTTTCCTATCATCAGGTGCTTTTGAATCGGCACTTGCAGCAGCCAGAGGAGATGCATTACCTTTGGAAGCCATGTATTTTTTATACATTTCGATTTGCTCAGGTGTAAGTTTGCTTAAATCAATTTTACTCAAATCCTGTGCAAAAATTGTAATTGTAAAAAATGCAATTACAAATAGTAGACTAATTCTGGTCATCGTATGTTTAGTTGTATTATAAAACACTTTATTTTATTACTTAATAGCATAAAAACTTACTATAAACTATTTACTGAAAATGATAATCTAAAACTTACAGTCTTCCATCAACCCATCTGCGGTCAACCACTGCTTTTGCATCAAATATGACAGCACCTGCAGCATGTTGCTTTTCAAAATCAAATTCTTTAAATTCGTCGTGAGCTACGGCCAATAACACTGCCTCATATTTTTTGTTCATATCAAGTTTGTCTAAAATTGTTACGCCATATTCATGTGCAACTTCGTCGGCAATTGCCCAAGGGTCATAAATATCAACCGATGTGCCAAATTCGCACAATTCATTATATATGTCAACCACTTTTGTATTGCGTATGTCGGGGCAGTTTTCTTTAAAAGTTACACCAAGTATAAGCACATTAGCACCTTTTATTATTTGTCCTTTTTGAATCATTAGTTTTAAAACCTTGTTAGCAATAAAAGGAGCAATGCTATTATTTACATGTCGGCCCGATAAAATTACTTGTGGTACATATCCCAACGATTCAGCTTTGCTCGCTAAATAATAAGGGTCAACACTAATGCAATGTCCACCAACCAATCCTGGTCGATACTTTAAAAAATTCCATTTTGTACCAGCAGCATCGAGTACATCATTCGTATCGATACCCACTTTATCGAAAATCAACGCTAACTCATTCACAAAGGATATATTTACATCACGCTGTGCATTTTCAATAATCTTCGAAGCTTCAGCTACTTTTATACTTGGTGCTTTGTGTGTGCCAACTGTAATAATAGAAGCATAAAGACTATCAACGATATTAGCAATTTCGGGAGTTGATCCAGAAGTTACTTTTTTTATTTTTGTAAGTGTATTTACTTTATCGCCAGGATTAATACGTTCAGGGCTATAACCTGCATAAAAATCGGTGTTAAAAATTAATCCCGAATTCATTTCAATTACCGGCACGCAATCTTCTTCGGTACAACCAGGATAAGTAGTTGATTCGTAGATAACTATATCGCCTTTTTTAATAACCCTTCCAAGCATTTCGGATGCTTTAATTAACGGAAGTAAATCGGGCATATTAAAATTGTTGATTGGCGTAGGAACTGTTACAATAAAAATATCGTAATTTTTTAAATCTTCTTCTTTGAACGAAAATTCAAGACCCGATTCAGGGTTTATTTTTCGTAACGAAGTAGCTTCGAGTAATCCATCTAAATCGGCTTCAAGTGTATGATCAACACCATTTTTCAACTCATCAACTCGCTGACGGTTAATATCATACCCTAATACTTTGTACTTTTTACCAAATTCTATAGCAAGCGGCAAACCCACATAACCTAATCCAATAACGGCAATTTTAAAATTTTGCATACCCTGTATTTGTATTATTTTTTACTTAAAAGCGTGCAAAGATACAAAAATCATTCGAAAATAATTCTTGTTTTGCGGATGCTAAGATACAACTTTCATCCGTATTTTTTTATAACTTTGCAAAAAAAAACGTATTTATGGCAAAAAAAGAATACTTTCCACTTGTGAGTGAAGACGGTAGTGTTATTGGGAAGGCTTCTCGAACCGAATGTCATTCAGGTACTTTTTTGTTACACCCTGTTGTTCATTTGCATGTTTTGAACTCAAAAGCGGAACTTTATCTTCAAAAAAGAGCTGATAATAAAGATATACAACCAGGCAAGTGGGATACTTCGGTAGGTGGACATGTTGATTATGGCGAAGATATTGAATTTGCATTGCGCAGAGAAGTACGTGAAGAGTTGGGAATTGAAAATTTTGAACCAAATTTCATGCTTCGGTATAAATTTGTGTCGAGTCAAGAAGCTGAGTTAGTTCATAGCTATTATGCAATATATGATGCTGAAATTACTCCCGATCCGGTTGAAATTTCAGAAGGACGTTTTTGGACTAAAGACGAAATTGAACAAAGTTTAGGTAAAAATATATTCACACCTAATTTCGAAAATGAATATAAAAAAATAATTAGCGAAGGGTTGTTTCCTAATTTAATGTGATAATCCCGATACATTTCCGACACATCGGAACTAGCAGGGATGTCCGCTTTGCTACCATGTTTTGATATGATGATGTGATAATTAAAAAACAAAAATGAAAAGGTCCGTAACAGCTTTATTTCGCGAAATAGGAAAATTTATAAAAGAGGATTTTCATCTGCTTTCGTACATTTACACATTAATATTTATTGCAGTATTTATTTTTTTGAACTACGAGTCTGGTTTTTACCGCAATGTAATGAAAACGAGTTATTACGAAGGTAATTCATTGCTCTATTTCCCCTTATTTTATTTGTTTTTTTATTTTGGTGTAGCAATTCCAACACTACTGCTACGTAAGGATTTTAAAACCTTGAAAAACAGCAAGTTTTATTATAAGTCTATTTTTTTTATTCTTATATATGGTTTATCAATAGGTTTTTATGCGCATAAAAATTTGCAAATTGGAAGTCTTTTTTACGAGGAAAATGCCTTTATTATTCGCATAATATCGCAATTAAAAAGTTTACTTTTTTACTTTGTTCCACTGTTTATTCTCAAGCATGCATACGATAAAAAAATAGAAGGAATTTATGGCTTAACCCAAAAAACGTCCCACATAAAAGGATATTTTTCGCTTTATTTATTGCTACTACCATTTGTAATTTTAATCTCTTTTAGTGCCGATTTTCAAGTGGCTTATCCGCAATTTAAACCTTGGTTTTACGATGGAATTTTTGGTCTTCCTGCTTGGTTGTATTCAGTTATTTTTGAAATAACGTATGCTATTGATTTTGTAATGACTGAGTTGATGTTTCGTGGTGCATTAGTCATTGGAATGGCAGCATTGCTTGGTCGAAAAGCAATATTACCCATGGTGGCCATGTATTGCGCCATTCATTTTGGGAAACCTTTAGGCGAAACCATTTCGTCGGTTTTTGGTGGTTTTATGTTGGGTGCTTTGGCTTACCAAACACGTCATATTTGGGGTGGAGTAATTGTACATATTCTTATTGCTTTAACTATGGAAGTGCTCGGCAATATTCATTTTTATTCAAAATAATTTTTACAGTTTGTACTAAACTATATTTAGGTATGGTTTTTGACAATTTACTTAGTCTAAAAATTTTTAAAATGAAACGAGTATTCTTTTTGTTTATTGCTATTTTTACGTTTTCAATTATTGTAAATGCTTCACACAAAGTATTTCTAATTCATGGATTTGCAGGTTTAGGTATTGAACTTGAACAAATAAAAACTGCAATTACGCTTCAAGGATACGAATGTGAAATTTATCGTTATCCGAGTCTCACCGAAGATGTAAACGAAGTTAGCAAACATTTGATTTCCGAAATTCAACGCCAACACCTTGATAGTGTTTCGTTTGTAACCCATTCGCTTGGAGCATTGGTAGTGAGAGCTTTATATGGTAATTTAAAGCCTGAGTTCAATTTTCCTTTTATACATCGATTTGTAATGATAGCTTCACCAAATCAAGGTTCACCTATGGCCGACTTTTGGAATCAGTTTGGTTTTGTGAAATATGTAGCAGGACCAAACGTAAAGAATTTGACTACGGATGTACAAAATGGTGCTCCAAAATATGCTGTACCTACCTGCGAAATTGGATTGATTGCTGGAGTTACCAACAGAAAAATGGGATACAACATTTTAATTGTTGGCGATAATGATGGTTTGGTACCCAAGAAGAATGCTGCTTTGGGTAACGAAAAGGATGTTGTGTACGTTAAATCTTCACATATTTCATTAGTATTTAATAAAAAAACAATTAAATATGTGGTTGCATTTCTTCAAATAGGTCATTTCTAATTTCAATTACACTTAAAAAGTTGTTTTTTATTAATCAAAATGAGTTAAAATGTTACAATTCGAACTAAAAACCTATTTTTTTCTACCAAACTATTTGATAAAATGAAAATTTGAAGTATCTTTGTGCTCAAATTAAAAAACAACAATGATAACTCAACGTGTTTATACTATTCTCGTGAACGTCGTGCTTCTTTTGGTCAAAAATCAGAAGTGAGATTGGTTACGTGGTATAAACTGTATGTATTATAAAAGCATAAAACCTTTCTCACATTATCTGAGAAAGGTTTTTTTATAGCCCCCATTCCATTCCCGATAGCTACTCAAACTAACTTTTTTGCCCTTTTGGGGTTATAAGATATATGAAAAACGAATTAAGAAGTAAATCAAGTACAGGAGGTCGACGTATGGCAGGTGCACGTGCACTTTGGAAAGCCAATGGTATGACAAATGAGCAAATGGGTAAACCCCTTATTGCTGTTGTAAATTCGTTTACACAATTTGTTCCTGGACATGCACATTTGCACGAAATTGGTCAAAAAGTAAAAGCTGAAATAGAAAAACTCGGTTGTTTTGCTGCCGAATTTAATACCATTGCCATTGACGATGGAATAGCCATGGGACACGATGGAATGTTATATTCATTGCCTTCGCGCGATTTGATAGCCGATAGCGTGGAATATATGGTTAATGCGCACAAAGCGGATGCCATGATTTGCATTAGTAATTGCGATAAAATTACTCCTGGTATGCTTATGGCTGCCATGCGATTGAATATTCCAACTGTTTTTGTATCGGGTGGTCCAATGGAAGCTGGTGAATTGGATGGTAAAAAACTCGATTTGGTAGACGCCATGGTACAAGCTGCCGACGATAATATATCGGACGAACAAGTTCAAAAAGTGGAAGACGCTGCTTGTCCAACGTGCGGTTCGTGTTCGGGTATGTTTACAGCAAATTCAATGAATTGCCTCAACGAAGCTTTAGGACTGGCACTTCCCGGAAATGGAACTATTGTAGCAACACATGCCAACAGAAGCAAGCTTTTTGTTGATGCAGCCAAATTAGTGGTCGAAATTGCCTATAAATACTATCAAGATGGTGATGCAACTGTGTTACCACGCTCTATTGCAACTCGCGAAGCGTTTCTGAATGCCATGACACTTGATATTGCTATGGGTGGATCAACAAATACGGTTTTACATATTTTGGGCATTGCCCACGAAGCCGAAGTTGAACTGACTATGGATGATATGGATCAACTGTCGCGTAAAACACCTTGTTTATGTAAAGTGGCTCCAAACTCTCTTAAATATCATATCGAAGATGTGAATCGTGCAGGTGGAATTTTGGGAATTTTAGCCGAATTGAATAAAGGTGGATTATTAAATCCAAATGTTTACAGAGTTGATGGTTTAACATTGGGTGAAGCTGTCGAAAAATTCGATATAACTTTAAACGGACTTTCAACCGAAGTGGAAGCACTTTATAAAAGCGCTCCAGGCTATAAATTTAATTTGGTAATGGGCTCTCAAAGCTCTCAATATAAAGAACTAGATGCCGATAGAACGAATGGATGTATACGAAGTGTAGAGCATGCTTATACAAAAGATGGTGGATTAGGCATTTTGAAAGGAAACATTGCACTGGATGGATGCGTTATTAAAACTGCCGGAGTGGACGAAAGTATTTGGAAATTTAGTGGACCTGCTAAAGTTTTTACTTCGCAAGACACTGCATGTACTGGAATTTTAAAAGGTGATGTAGTAGCTGGTGATGTGGTTGTTATAACACACGAAGGTCCAAAAGGTGGTCCGGGTATGCAGGAAATGCTTTATCCAACATCATATATTAAATCAAAGCATCTAGGTAAAGAATGCGCATTAATTACCGATGGTCGTTTTTCGGGTGGAACTTCCGGATTGTCAATCGGTCATATTTCACCTGAAGCTGCTTCGGGAGGCAATATTGGACTATTGCAAGATGGCGATATTATTGAAATTGATATTCCAAATCGTTCTATTAATGTAAAATTAACCGACGAAGAATTAAATGCTCGTCGACAAGTAGAACTGTCACGAGGAAAAGACGCCTTTAAGCCCAAAGACCGAATTCGAGTCGTCAGTAAAGCCCTCAGAGCTTATGCATCTATGGTAAGTTCTGCCGATAAAGGGGCTGTAAGGATGATTGAATAAAAACAACCTCAAATCCCTAATGGGGATTAAGGTAAAACTAAATATAA
>JBMOHZ010000085.1:0-8557 GCA_049317585.1 Paludibacter sp. | reverse complement strand
TGCTGACAAAGCTATGAAACGCAGGGAAAAGAATACTGTTAGCGCAGTATAAATAATATGTGTTCAATTATTTAGTAATCAGACAAATAATTAATTACCTATAGTTTATCAACCCTTTCCATTTAGTAAATCAGGAATAAACCAAATAGTCCATTAGACTTATCTAATGGATTATTTTAGTTTATTTTCATCATTTTTTCAAATCTTTCTTCAAAAACTTGCATAGGTCAAAAACTTCATCTACTTTTGTGAGCGAATACTCACTTACTTACTTTTATCAGAATAAAATAACATTATGGAAATAACTCCACGCCAATTAGAAATTATAGAGGCCACCAGTAAAATACTTACTAGTTCAGGCATAAACGGTATGACAATTAAGAATCTGGCTAAAGAAATGAATTTCTCCGAAAGTGCGATTTATCGTCATTTTTCGAGCAAAGAGGAAATTATTCTGGCCATGCTAAACTACTTAGCATCAAGCATTGATGAACGATTGTCGAATTTGCCAAAAAACGATAATGAAGCAGAAAATTTAAGGGCTATATTTCAGGAGCAATTCATTTTTTTTAGTCGAAACCCACATTTTGTAGTGGCTGTTTTTTCGGATGGTTTAATGGAAGAAAGCAAGCGCATAAATGATGCTATTCTGCAACTTATGGCAACAATGATGAAGCATTTGCTTCCAGTAATTATAAAGGGACAAAAGGAAGGTGTTTTTACAAGTGCAATAGAATATGAAGATATTTTACACATTGTAATGGGAACTTTCAAGCTTCAAATGTTTAAATGGCGGTTGTTTAATTTCGAATTTGATTTGATACTAACTGGTAATAAAATGATAGATTCAGTATTAATTCTTATAAAATCAAAATAATATGAAGAAGTTTCTGCCTTATTTTTCAGCTTCGGTTTTGGGAGTGTTTGGTCTGCTCACTCTTTTTATGACCACATCTGTAATTCTCGATTTATTTGGTATTAGAGCCAAAGAAGGAAATTATGTATTGTTCGTAGTGTGGGCAAATTTTATCTGCGGCTTGCTTTATCTTGCTGCTGCTTATGGTTTTATAGGAAAGAAAAAATGGACAGCAAAGCTCTTGGGTCTTTCCACATCTATAGTTTCCATTGCATTTATCGGATTATTATTTCATATCAAGAATGATGGAATCTACGAAAATGAAACAGTGGGTGCAATGCTATTTAGAATTATATTGACAGTTGCTTTTGCTGTGATTGCCTATTTCTTATTTTCAAGAAAAAGAAAAATTTCAATCTAAAAAAATTTATAACAGTATGTTAGTAAATACTCACAAACCAAGAATGACAGTGCTATTAATTTTTTCAATCGTTATTATTTATCCTTTGCAAGCTCAGCAATGGTCTTTACAACAATGTATTGACACTGCTCAGTTAAAAAATAAACTGCTGCAAATAAGCGAAAACAATATTTTGTTAGGCGAGCAACGAAACAAAGAAGCCGTTGCCGGATTAATACCAAAAGTCAATATCAATGGCGATTACAAGTATTATTTTGATTTACCGTATCAACTAATGCCCATGTCCACATTCAATCCTGCGGCACCTGCCGGACAATTCAAAGAAGCCCAGTTTGGTGTGCCGCATACTATGAATTTGAATGTTCAGTTTAACATGCCGCTGTTTAATGCACAGGTTTTAGGCGCTATGGAAACAACCAAAATTGGAGGTGAAATAAGTAAGCTTCAGCGTCAGAAATCAGCGGAACAAGTGTTTTTCGACATCTCAAATTTGTATTATAATGCCCAAATCTTACAGCAGCAATTGGCATTTATTGATAGCAATTTGGTGAATACAAGAAAACTGTTTGCAAACATGCAATTGCTCAAAGAGCAGTTGATGGTAAAAGCCACCGATGTAACAAAAGTACAATTGCAATTATCTCAATTGCTGACTCAAAGAGAAATTGTTAGCAGTAAAATTCAACAAGTAGTGAATGCCCTGAAATTCACCATGGGTATTTCAGCCAACCAAGAAATGGAAATTGAGCCAAACATTGTATTTAAAAATTTCGATGATTTTTCCACACAAACAACGGTGGATATTCGCCTTGCTGAAACCCAAAACAAGTTTTTGAAAAGCGAACTCAACACGCTGAAAAATTCGCGTTTACCGTCGCTATCGCTTTATGGAATGTACGGTCAAAATGGATTTGGATACGATGTAAAACCCAATGATTTTCTGAAATTCTTTCCGGCAAGTTTTGTGGGTGTGCAACTCAATTACCCACTATTTAATGGTACTGTAACACAGCGAAAAATTAATCAGAAAAAATTGGAAGTAACCAACAGTAAGTTACAATTATCCTTGGCTACGGAGCAGAATTCAATGTTGATTGACAACGCAAAACGGTCGAAAATCACAGCACAACAAACGGTGGAAAATACATTGGCACAAATAGAATTATCTAAAAAGCTTTACGAACAAATTGTTATGCAACAAAAGCAAGGCACTGCAAATCTGACTGAAGTACTGCTGGCTGACAATGCTTTACGAGAATCGCAGCAAAACCACCTTTCGGCTGTAATCGACTATTTAAAAGCTAATTTAGAACTAAAGAAATTAACAGGAAACTTTGTCAATTAAGAATTATCAATTAAAATAAGAGAAATCATGAAAAAAAATATCATTTATATAGTTGTGGCATTGGTAATTATAGTTGTAACAGCCATTAAGTTGAAAAGCAATAAAGAAATTACCAAAAGTAAAGTTTATCAGTACAACAAAGAGCTTCCTATACATGTAAAAGCTGAAATGCTGAAGCTCGAAAGTGTAGAAAATACCAGTTTTTACACTGGAACTTTCGAACCGAACAAGGAAACAAGAATCAGTGCCGATATTCAAGGTAAAATTAACGCTATACTTGTCGATGCGGGAAGTGTGATAAGTAAAGGTCAGTCGTTGGTTCAATTGGATAACACGCTGCTCAAACTTCAACTTCAAACTATTGATATACAAATAGAAGGGTTGGAAAATGATGTTCGTCGCTACACTATACTTGCTCAGGCTGACGCCATTCAAGGTGTGCAATTAGAAAAAACTGAATTAGCCCTGAAATCGGCAAAGGTTCAACGCGCAACTTTATGGGAACAAATCAGCAAAACAACTATCAAAGCCCCATTTGCTGGTATAGTAACTGCAAAATTAACCGAAGAAGGTGCTTATGCAGCTCCAGGTGTTCCATTGCTACAAATTACAGATATTTCGATGCTAAAATTTACCGTAAATGTGCCAGAAACAGAAATTAGTCACTTCAAAACAAATCAACAATACTCTCTTCATGCTGATGTTTTTCCCGAGATAAAATTGTTGGGTAAAGTGCTTATGGTAGGTAGCAAAGCCAATATGGGCAATAGTTATCCTATTCAGTTTGCCGTTCGCAACACTTCCGACATGAAAATAAAATCGGGTATGTTTGGCAAAGTTTTACAGAAAAATAGTGGCAATGAAAAGCGTATCATTATACCTGCTTCGGCTATTGTAGGGTCAAATATTCAACCACAAGTTTATATCATTCAGCAAGGCAAAGCCAAATTAAAAGACATTGCAATTGCCAACCGCATTCAAAATATGGTGATTGTATCGAGCGGATTAAATGAAAATGACATGCTGATAACCAGCGGATTTATTAATATTTTTGAAGGAGCAAACGTGTCAATTAAGAATTAAAAAACCATGAATATAACAAAAATTGCAATAGACCGCCCATCACTTATCATCGTGCTTTTCAGCGTGTTGACATTATTAGGAATCATTGGATTTAAAAGTCTGAATTACGAACTCTTGCCCGATTTCAACCAGCCGGTAGTGGTTATTAAAACAGGTTATCCGGGTGCTGAACCGCAAGAAGTGGAAACATCAGTATCGCGAAAAATTGAAGAAGCATTGTCGAATTTGGAAGGCGTTGACTATTTGGAAACAAAGTCAATGCCCAACGCTTCGGTTATCATTGTGAACCTAAAATACGGCACCGACTTAAATAAAACGATGCAAGAGGCTCAGCTTTATATTGATAACATCAAAAAGGATTTGCCAAAAGACATTTTGAATCCCGTAATGAGTAAAGTTTCGCCAAACGATTTGCCCATTATTTCGATTAGTGCCAATAGTAATTTGCCCGAAACTGAGTTTTATCAGAAAATGAAAGATGACTATCTTCCTCAAATTCAACAGTTGAAAGGAGTGGCCGAAATTACTATGATTGGTGGCGAAGAGCGCGAAATTCAGGTAAAAGTTAATCAGGATAAACTCAAACTCTATAAAATATCTCTCTATCAGGTTGTTGAAGCCATAAATCGCTCGGGCATTGACATTCCGGCAGGAAAGGTACTTACAGAAAAAGAAAACAATTCGGTACGACTCACCGGGAAATTTGCTAACATAAACGATATACTGAATGTGCAAGTGGCCATGCCTGTACAGGGCAGTCCGGTTTATGTAAAAGATGTAGCTACGGTTATTGACGGAGTAAAAGATATTAAATCTGTAAGCCGATTCAATGGAAAAACAGGTATTGGGCTTATGCTGAAAAAACAAGGCGATGCCAACGCCGTAGAAGTGTCGAAATTAGTGCGTGCTAAGTTGAAAAGCATAGAAGAACAGAATACAAAATCGGAGGTTAAATTTGTAATTGCCGACGATAGCACCGATAAAACCATTGCAGCAGTACGTTCGGTGGTGGATGATTTAATATTGGCCGTTCTTTTGGTTTCGTTGGTAATGCTTTTGTTTTTACACAGTTACCGCAATTCGCTCATTGTTTTGGTGGCAATTCCCACATCATTGGTTACAGCATTTGCAGTTATGTGGTTGATGGGTTATACCCTAAACTTAATGACTTTACTCGCTATGTCGCTCATTATAGGCATATTGGTTGACGATGCCATTGTGGTGCTGGAAAACATTCAACGACATTTGGACATGGGAAAGGAAAAACGAATTGCATCGATGGATGGTCGTATGGAAATTGGATTTTCGGCATTGTCTATTACTTTGGTAGATGTGGTGGTATTTTTACCCATTTTGTTTTTGCAGGTATTTGTTGCCGATATGCTCAAACAATTTTCGGTTGTGGTAATAACCTCAACACTAACAAGTTTATTGGTTGGATTTACCCTCACACCATGGATGGCTTCTCGCATTGGAAAAAAAGAACATATTCATCCAACCAATTTCATGAACCGATTTTTGCTTTGGTTCGAACGTCAATTGGACAAATTTATTGAGTGGTATGGCGGACTATTGAAATGGGTATTGGGTCATAAAATTGTGTTTAGCTTGTTTGTTATTTTCCTGTTGATTTTTACTGGCGCAGTAATGAAACAAGGAATTATTGGTAAAGAAATGATGTCCACCGGCGATCAGGGGAAGTTTAGATTAAACCTTGAATACGATAAATCTATTACTGTGCAGCAAAACAACGTTATTTCACAAGAAATTGAAAATCTCATTTTACAACAACCAGAAGTAGCAACACTTTTCAGCAATGTAGGTGGACCAAGTACTGGAATTGGAAGTTTGGGCGTAGGTACAGCCAATAAATCCGAATTTACCATTCAATTGAAATCCGAAAAGGAAAGGGATATAAAAACGCTCGATTTTATGAAATCGCTTCGTGTAGAAATGAAAAAACAGTTTCCAAGTATCAACTTTTCGATGGCTGTAATTGGTTTATTGCCCAAAATGGCTCCGATAAAAATAACGCTGAGTGGCAATGATTTAAGTATGGTAATGAAAACTGCCAAAGACCTGAAAGCGATTGTGGAAAAAGTTCCAGGGGCAGATAATGTCCGTTTGTCGGTTGAGGACGGAAACCCAGAGTACAAAGTCATTCCTGATAAAGATAAGATGCAGCGTTTGGGATTAAATACTGCCTTTGTGGGTTTAAATTTGCGTACAGCATTTACCGGAAACGATGATGCCTCCATGACTGAAAATGGAACAGAATATCCGGTTCGGATTTGGTTGGACGATTTCAGCCGTAAAAACTACGAAGATGTGCAGCGGCTGACCCTTGTTAATCCGATGAATATGCCTGTGGAGGTGTCACAATTTGCTGAAATAAAGCAAGATAATTCGCCGTCGATGCTTGAACGCTTAGACCGCCAAACATCGGTAACATTGACAGCCGAATCGTTTGGTCGCCCTTCGGGAACATTAGCCGATGAGGTGATTGGTGAGCTGAAA
The DNA here is from genome assembly GCA_049317585.1 of Paludibacter sp. Lineage (GTDB taxonomy): Bacteria > Bacteroidota > Bacteroidia > Bacteroidales > Paludibacteraceae > Paludibacter. Next base: position 2,335 of record JBMOHZ010000085.1, on the reverse strand, counting down.
ACAAACCCGCTACCCGAAGGCATTAAAATGTCGTGGGGAGGAGATATCAAAACGCAGAACGAAAGTTTTGGTGCGCTTGCTTCTGTTTTACTTATTTCCTTTTTGCTTATTTACCTTATCATGGTGGCACTTTACGATAATTTCATATATCCTTTCGTGGCATTGTTTTCAATTCCAATGGCCATAATTGGAGCATTTTTAGCATTGAATTTATCGCTGAATGATCTCACGCTATTTGCGCAACTGGGATTGATAATGCTTATGGGATTGGTCACTAAAAATGCCATTTTGATTGTCGATTTTACCAATCAACTGAAAGCGCAAGGCAAACATTTCAAAGAGGCATTACTCATTGCCGGCAAAGAACGGATGCGCCCTATTTTGATGACCACACTTTCGATGATTATTGGTATGTTGCCCATTGCGTTAGCCAAAGGCACTGCCAGCGAGTGGAAAAATGGATTGGCTTGGGTAATTATTGGAGGATTGTTTTCTTCATTGGTTTTAACTATATTTGTGGTACCAATGGTTTATTACTTAGTAGATACGGTAAAAGAAAAATGGAGTAAAAAGAAATGATTTTGTGAAATTAAATTTTTAAATCAACACAATAAGCTTATGGATTTGAAACGCAGAAGCCCAATTTGGGTAGCCATATTATTGGTTTTTTCGGTTTTGGCTATTTATTATTTATTTGCCATCTTGTTGCCATTTGTAATCGGATTGGTGCTGGCATTTATTTGTTTGCCAGCAGTAAAAGCAATACAAAAATTGGTAAAAATAGGCGCATTGGCAAAAACCTTGTTTTTGGTAGGTAGTGTGAGTGTAGTTGTGCTTTTTACGGTTTTATTTGGCAGCTATATTAACAATGATTTTAAGCGTTTAGAGAAAAGCTTTCGTGTACTTAGCTCGCAAAATGGGGATAAAATAAACGCTGCTGAATCGACTGTAAAAAAATATATTGCTCTATTTTATGATGTTGAAAAATTGGAATCTACGTTGAAACTGAAAACGGATTCATTGAATCAAAGTGCTGTGAGTGATAGTTTTGGCGGAATTGATACCAAGGCAATTGAGGATAGTTTTTCCTCCATTAGCGGTAGTTTTGGAAGTAGTTCATCGGATGAAGAATCAAAAAAAACAAGCGTAAGTACTTGGAGCATCTTTGTGATGAGTTTGTCGTATTTTGTCCTTATTTTGTTTAATATTGAATATTTCGAATCGCTCCGAAAGCGATATTTTGGAACAAAACTTACATCGCAAATAAATACAGTTGCTTCCGACTTTAATCAAAGTTTTGTGAAGTATTTCAGCCTGCGGGGCAAAATTGTATTCCTATTGGCAATTATTTATTTAATAGCCTTCATTTTGTTGGATATTCCGGGCCTCATTCTATTTACATTCCTGATTGTTTTACTTTCATTTATTCCTTATCTTCAATACATCGTGTTAATACCAATGGCTATAGCTTGCTTGGCTCTTTCGGCCGAAGGAAATCATAGCTTTTTGTTTTATTATGGCATTGTAGTTGGGGTTTTTACATTGGCAAGTATCATCGAAGAATTTGTATTAAACCCCAGAGTAATGGAAAAAAACATTGGAATGAACCCCGTCATAATGGTGCTTTCACTCAGTGTGTGGTCTTATATTTTAGGGCTTCCCGGACTATTAATTGGCATACCGCTTACAAGTTTGTGTATTATCTATATAAAACGACATTTAAATTCTCAGTTTAAAAGCTAAATAAATGAATGATATGTATTTAATATATCAAATATTAATCGTATATCGGCTTAGTAGATAGGCGAATAGTCTTTCGCTTCGTAGGTTGGGAAAACTTCTGTTTCCAATATCTATTTTAATACTTGAATTTGAAAAACGTGGTATAAGCATTTAAATTTGAGAGTTTACCTACTAATCCAATATTACTTATAACACTGTTTACTAATAATTTACATTGAATATAATAAGTTATAACCATAAAAAAAATTCGTTCAAAACAAATTAACTTTGTCTTCAACCCTTTTCTTTGTCAATCGACTAAAGTAAAGGGTTGAACTTTTATAAAATGGTCTGCCAAGATTAGCTGAATAATTTTCACTGTTTTTACCAATTGATTTTTTCGATTCATCTTCATCCGTCAACTGACAGTCAAATTGACTTATCTTCAAATTAACATCACATTAGTTTAAAGTGTGAATTATGTAATTGTTTCACAATATCTTGTAACAAAATAAAGATGGTTAAGCCCTACATTTGCATCATTCAATTATCAATATATAATTCAATGTCGTTTAGATAAGGAATTGAATTAAATAGTTGAAAAATATTTCTT
>JBMOHZ010000084.1:0-8591 GCA_049317585.1 Paludibacter sp. | reverse complement strand
TAAGTGGATATTTAAGTTTTTTGTTCATGGTAAGATTATGTTTAGCTATTAATAAACTAATGAAACAACTTTACAACACTTCCTTTACTTCCAACTGCCGAAAAATGTAATTGCTCTCCCTGAGTTGCTTCAAAATATTCTACGCGAATAGAATGTACGCCTGCTTTGAGTGCTGCTTGACCAGTTTTAGTAACAAGACCATGCAAACCATCATTGTCAATCAACATTTCGCCATCAACAAATACACGGCTTCCATCATCCGAACTAATGGTAAAAATATACACGTCGTCCTCACTAACACTGACGAAACCTTCGTAATGCACAATAAAAAAATCGGCAGGTCGTTTTTCGGGCAAAAGCACACTTTGAAGTACGCCTTGCGCTATGCTTATAGTTTTGGGCTTATCATTTAAGGTGCTGATACTTTCGGAATACAAGGCATAGGAAATGCCCGGACTTAAGGTTTTATTAGAAGCAATTGCAGGTTTAAGTTCCGATTTTACTATTTTTGAAACGAGCACTTTGCTTTTGAGATGACCAATAAAAGTGGCATATTTTATTTCGGTGCTTGAAGTTAAGCGAATCGTATCTTTGTAAATAGGCGACAATTCGTTGGGAGCAGAACCATCTAATGTATAGCGAATTACACCAAATGGATACGGATTTGAAAGCACCACTTTGTAATTATCAACAAACGTAATGGATTCTTGCAATCCTACCGGTGGAATTATGAACGCTTGATAGCCTGCTTCATAGTATTTATGAAACTGCAATTCCAAATTTTGCATAAAATCACGCTCATTTTTATTATCCAGATTAGTCCAGGCAATTTCGGCTAACGCACTCATACGTGGTAAAACCCGCGATTGAAGTGTAGTTTCATTGTCCACATATTCAGTCCACATACACGCCTGAACACCTAAAATATGATGGGTTTCGCTTTCGGTGAGTGCAGTGGGTACCGGGTTATAAGTATAAACATGCTCTAAGGTATTCAGCATTGGTTGTGTAAGGCCTTCGGTTCTTGACTCGTGCTGCACTCCGTCAAAATATGTTACGGAATAAGGAGTCATTACCACATCGTGTCCCATTTTGGCCGCATCAATTCCACTTTTTTCACCTCGCCACGACATGACGGTAGCTCCGGGTGCTAAACCACCTTCAAGAATTTCATCCCAACCAATCATCACTTTTCCTTTCGACGAAATAAATCGTTCCATGCGGGTTATGAAATAGCTTTGTAGTTGTTCCACATTTTGCAAATTTTCTACTTGCATACGGTGCTGGCATTTTTTGCATTTTGCCCAAGGCGTTTTGCGCGCTTCATCCCCTCCAACATGGATGTATTTTCCGGGGAACAAAGCTATTACTTCTGCCAAAACATTTTCCAACAGCTCAAAGGTTTTTTCGTTTCCGGCACACAATGGATCGGTAAATTCAAAAGCCACATCATCCGGTTTTTTATAAGGCAAACCGGAACATGATAATTCTGGATAAGCTGCAATCAACGCCATCGAGTGACCCGGCATTTCTATTTCGGGAATAATGCTGATATGCTTTTTGGCGGCATAAGCAATCACATCTTTTACTTCTTTCTGTGTATAAAATCCACCATACTTTGGTTGATTACTTGCTTCAGTGCGCCAAGCACCCACGGATGTAAGCAGCGGATACCGCTTAATTTCTATTCGCCAACCATTATCGTCGGTTAAATGCCAATGAAACACATTGAGTTTGTGCATAGCAAGCATATCAATGTATCGTTTTACGGCATCCACCGAAAAGAAATGGCGCGATACATCGAGGTGCATTCCTCTGTAAGAAAATCTGGGGGAATCTATTATTTCAATACATGGAAGTTCAACTTTCGTTCTTAATTTATCATTGTCATAAATGCTTGCAGGCATTAATTGAAGTAATGATTGTATGCCATAAAATACACCAGCACTGCTGCCACCTGCAATGGTAATACCGTTTTTTGAAATACTTAATGTGTATGATTCCGGATTAGCAAATGTAAAGTCAATTTTAAGCTGAATTTTTGTTGAGAAATTAGAAACTTTTTTAATAATTTGAACATCGGAAATTTTTTGCAGATAACCATGTAACAAACTAGCTTCGTTTGAGACAATGGCATCAGAAAGTAACATTACTTTACCTGATAGCATAAATTTACCTTCATTTTTAATAACAATATTGGGCTGTGGTATAATTCCTACTCTCCCTTGCAAATTATTTGAAGAGTTTAATTTAATAAGGAAAAATACTAAACATAAAACAATTGCTATTTTTTTCATAAGGTGCGTTTTTTTGTACGACATTTCAGGTCAACGAATCGGAATCATTAGTAACCCTTTTGCTATTCGTACTATTTCTGAGTGGTATCTCCCTTCAATCGGATATCGGCGGAAGAACTTCCAATATGCAAAATAAATTCTCCACTTTCGTTTATCCAGGCAGACTTTTGGGGTGAATAAAATGAGAAATCGGGTTGCTGAAGTGTCAGTACAATTTGCTGGGAAGTACCAGCCTTGAGAAACACTTTTTCAAACGCTTTCAATTCTTTTAAAGGGCGCTCCAAGCTCGAAACCACATCTTGCACATACAGTTGCACAGTTTCGAAACCATCTTTTTTGCCCGTATTTGTTACTGTAAAAGTGACTTTCAGCGGTTCACCTTTTTTGAATGATGACGCCAAAACCAACTTGGAATATTCAAAACTGGTATAGCTTAGACCAAATCCGAAAGGAAATTGGGGCTCAATTTTCTTTTTTTCGTACCAGCGATATCCCACAAAAATACTTTCTTTGTAGTTAATATCATATTTTGGAAAAGTAAAGTCATTATCCTGCGACCATTGTTTGTAAAAAGTCTCATTGGCAGGCATATAGCCAAAAGCCGGAGAATCTTCAAACTTTTTTTCGATGGTAAATGGTAATTTTCCAGAAGGATTCACATCGCCTTTTAGTATTTCAGCAACTGCTATATTTCCATTTTGACCCGGATAATAGGCATAAATCAACCCTTTTACAGCATTAATCCATGGACTCATTTTTACACCGCCACCAGCATTAATCACCACCACTATATTGGGGTTTATTGTTGCTTTTTGGAGAATATCCTTTACAATTTCTTCTGGCATTTCAAACGGACGGTCGGTACTTTCTGTTTCAAAAACGCCCGTATTGTAAACAATCACGTTGGCATTTTTCAACTCATTATCAGACGCTTTTGAACGATACGAAACGCTACTCCCAAAGACCTGAATCATGGCATCGAGCAATGTTTTTTGGTCGTATCCTTCCACTTCGGCTGCTCCATGTCCGTAAACATATTCGCTAGCATTGGCTCCGGTAAGTAATATTTTTTTGCCCTTCATAGCACCTAAAGGCAAAATATTTGTTTCGTTTTTGAGCAAAGTTACAGATTGCTGCGCAATTTCCAGGGCAACAGATTCGTGTTTTTCAAAATTAGAAGCAAAACTTTTGTCCTGAATGGGACGATTGTAAAATCCCATAGAAATACAGGTGCGAAGTATGCTTTTAGCCATTCTGTCCACATCTTTTACATCTACTTGTTTTGATTTTATGAGTTCGGGGAGCTTTTTTCGAAGATAAACATAGGGTGTGGTAAGCGTATCAATCCAACCGTAAGCATCGCCAGGCATTTCCAAATCAAGTCCTGACGAAACAACTTTCTTGGCATCATAAACCGACCACCAGTCGCTCATTACCAATCCTTTAAACCCTAATTTCTGACGCAACAATTTGTTGACAATTTCCGGACTTTGACCGGCATATTCACCATTCACCATATTATAAGAGGTCATTACAGCCATAGCGCCGGCATCTATTCCCGCTTTAAAAGCCGGAGTGTAAATCTCGTGCAGGGCTCGTTCATCAACAATTGCATTTGTCAACCTCCGGTGATGTTCGTTATTATTACACACAAAGTGCTTCAAAGTAGCCATGGTGCCAGTGTTTTGAAGACCAACTACATAATTTTCAACTATTCGTGCGGCCAGAAATGGATCTTCGCCAAAATATTCAAAGTTCCGTCCATTTTGCGACATCCGATAAATATTCATGCCCGGTCCCAAGAGTACAGCCACATTGCCTACTCGGCATTCTTCACCAATGGCTTGTGCCATATCGTACGCCAGCGTTTTGTTCCAGGTGGCTGCAAGTGCCACAGGAGCCGGAAAAGCTACCGATTTATCCAAATCTTGATTTTGCTCTTTCCGCAAATGTATTCCACCAGTGGCATCGGCCATATACAATTGGGGAATTCCCAGTTTATCGAATCCTTTAATATAGAAGATATTATGTCCGCTAATAAGCTGGAGTTTTTCCTCTAAAGTCATCTTATTTAATAAGATTTGTGCTTTTTTGTCGGCCTCCTTAAATGGTATTTGTTGTTTAAAAGTTGCATCCGTTGCTTGAACTTTACAAATAAAGAACAGCAGAAATAATCCGATTTGTAGTTTTTTGTTCATTTTAAATTGAGTCTTATTTTATGAATAATTTATGGCATGTATTATTCACAAGAACCATATATACTCCTGAAGTATTTAAAGTTATATTTATTTCTGAAGTATTTATCTTTCCCTGTTTAACCAATACACCAGCTATATTGAAAATAGAGTAATTTTCTCCACCATGATTTTTGATAACAATTGTTTTATTCGTACTAAAAATATTATTCTCCACTAAAATGTTTGTCACTTCCGAATTCATTCCACCCATAAAATCAAAACTTATTTGCCTGTTTGTCAAACTAATATTGGTTAGAGGTTTTTCGGTAGCCACATTACTTTTAGATAGAGCATTAGGTGTAGATGTATCAGAAAATTCAGTTCCGATTAACGGAAAAGATAGTTTCCAAGAATTTCGTTCGAAAATCATACCCTGATTCGATGAAATATTTACCGTATTTAAAGTGGTATTTCCTTCAATTTGAGCGCTATCAACATGATAGATAACTAAACCGTCCTGATACACGCCAGCATCGAATGACACTTTTTGCCTGTTTTCGAGTAAAAAATATTCACCTTTAGTTTTGGTATCAATTCTATAATTGATGTTCGAAACTGTGGCATCTCTCATTCTTATAATGGTAGCTGGACTATTCAACTTGGTAGTGCTGTTCCAACCTAATTTATTTTTGGAGTATGGATTGTGATGTGTTGGCGTATCTCCTTCTCTGATTGTTTTATTCCAACTTCCGGTATTCATCAAATCCCAGTCGCCAGTGCCAAGAAAATTTCCACCGCTTTTTTCATAATCAGTGTCATAAAAATCGGGTAGGCCAAGCCAATGTCCAAATTCGTGACAAAAAACACCGACAGTCGAAATAGCACTTCCGTTAAATGCCTCAATTTCGGGTTGAAGTGAGTATGGCCCTAAGGTTATACCATCAAACTTTATCTCGCGATAAGGTGGATTGTAAAGTTTGCGCAAATCGCCAATGCTCGACCATATATTGTTAGGGTCAGAGCCAACATACTCTTCTCCTTTGCCCTGATGGACAATACATAACCCATCAATCACACCATCTTTATCGTTGTCGTAATCGACAAAATTAACCACCGGGTCAATAAGTTGAATAACTTCCAGTATCAATTCTGTACGAGCAGCATCAGACCCAAAAACGTTTTCTCCATAATATTTATGTGTATTCGAAACAGTTACCCAATTTATGACATCAGTTGTTACGTTCAATTTTCCTCCTGAAACTTCGGTATAGTAATCCTTAAAACTTCCAATTCCCGAATAGTTGGGTTGATTCATCATATTTGAGAATGCCTGCTGATTGTGAGTAATTTGGGTGTCGCTAAAGTTGACCAACACCATTAATAACTTTACATTTCCTGAACTTGGAAATGTTTTATTAACAATAGAATTGGGGTCAATTATGCCCGTTTTGGCTCTCATTGCCTTATTGTAACTATTACTTTTCAAAAATTCAAGTTCTGAATTGGATCGGCTATCCGGGTTATGAGCTTTCACACCTGTACTTTTCAATCGCCCTGTTTCATCCATAAAAGCATAATAATACTGTTCATTGATGTCATCTTTTACAATTTCGAAACCATCGGTTGTAGTTAAAGAATGACCACGAAAGTCGTCGCCGTTCAGAAGTAAAGTTATGGTACTTCCATCGGATTGCATAAAATTCGACATCTTTGACGCAGGTTGTACAGCGTATATTGTAGTTGTAATAATAGCTGTAATTATTATTAATAATGCTCTTTTCATAAATTTATTTTTTCGTTGTAAGTAGTTCAAGAAGCTGAGATTCAATTAATTTCCCATTTTTATCAACAAATCCAAAACCACCTTTGTAATCCCAATTAGCATAGGGTATGTTATATTCTTTCAGCAAACTTAATACATCGTTGTACCAATTCATTCTGCAATTAAAATCTGTAGTCTTAAAACTACCAAATTCGCCACAATAAATAGGTAATTTCCATTTAGCTGCACATCGAACAGCTTTTAAAAATTCGGTGCGTAAGACTTCTTTATTTTGCTTGCCCTTAAATGGATATACCAGTTCTTTATCATTCGGACTCATATTATCATAATCCTCGTTGGTAATGTTGTAAGGATAACAAATATTTGTTGATATGGTTGCCAGATTAGTCCACGGTGTTCGATAGTGCGTAAATAAATGTGGTTTATAAAAATGAAAACTCAACATCAGGTTTTTGTCGTTTTCGGGTACAACCAATTTGTCCATTGTATCTACATCTTGCCATCTATTGGAGCCAATAACCAAAACGCGTTCGGGTTCACTGATTCTGATATTGGCAATTAATTTACTCAACAGTTTATTCCAATCATCTGTATTGGGAGCAACCGGCTCATTTAATAGCTCATAAGCGACCAAATTTGTCGGATATTTTTTTAATTCTTTTGAAAGTTGCATCCAAAGATTCAACAACTTTCTTTGTTCCAAAACATTATTCCATAGCGTATTAGTACTGTCGTTAAAATGATGTGATCGAATAACATGTAAATCAACTATCACTTTCAGGTTCAATTCTTTACACCAATTAATAGTTCGGTGCAACAGAAACAAACCATTACTGTTGAATTTTCCGTTTTCATTCCATAAATGCATTTCATCAATGGGTAACCGAATATGATCAAATCCCCATGTTGAAAGTTGTTTGACTTCTTTTTCTTTCAAAAAACTACTTCTTTTTAGTCCTCTGTGGTCATTCTGTGATAAAAAATGACTTATGTTTGTGCCTCGTCGTATATCAAATTCGGACGCCTTTGTAACTGCGACGCAAAAACCAATAAAGCCTATTAGTAATACTGTTTTGATTGAATTCATTTAAAAAAGTAATTTGTATTTCACAGTCAAAAAAATGTTAATTTATTTGTTTTTTAAAGTTAACCAGCTTTTTAATAAATTATTCGGATTTCCACCAGCCATTATTTCAAAAACTCCTTCTTCTACTTTGTAAGTCAGATCATTACCCCAAAAACCAAGCTCTTCAGGACTTAATTGGAAAGATACAGTTTTACTTTCGCCTGGTTGAAGAAAAACTTTTTCAATGCCTTTGAGTTCTTTTACCGGACGTGTAATCGATGCTACCAAGTCGCGAATATACAACTGAACAATTTCATTTCCCGAAACTTTTCCTGTGTTTTTTACAGTTACAGTTACTTTGGTAGTGGCCTCGGTGTGAGCAAAATAGTGGTTTAGTTTTAAGTCGGAATACTCAAAAGTGCTATAACTCAAACCAAATCCAAAAGGATAAGCCGGCTGTGAGTCAATATCGATATACTTTGAAGAATAACTTACATCTTTCTGTTCGGGACGACCGGTATTGTTGTAATTATAATAAATAGGTAGTTGTCCCATGTATTTTGGGAAAGTCATTGGTAATCGTCCTGATGGATTGTAATTACCAACCAACACATCGAAAATGGCGTTACCTGCTTCGCTTCCCAGCCACCATGTTACTAAAATTGCTGAAGCTGACTGAGCGGCTTCGTTAAAAATTAGAGGTCGTCCACCCATGACCAATAAAATGATTGGTTTTCCGGTTTTGGCAAGTTCAGTTACCAGTATTTGTTGTGCTGCTGGAACTATAATATTTCCTTTCGATTTTGCTTCACCAGTTTCATTCCATCGCTCGCCAATAGCAACTACAATTACTTCCGATTGTTTTGCTTTCCTGACAGTTTCCTTTAAATTAATCAACTGATTTCCAATTAGTGAATAACCTTCGGCATAATTTACTTTTGATTGAGGCAGGTTTTTTAAAATGGCTTCGTAAGGAGTAACTGCCGATGCAATATCCTTTTCGCAAGCCCAAAATCCGAGCATGTCTTCTTTCGATTTCATTAACGGACCAACCAACAGTATTGATTTTACAGTTTTTGAAATTGGTAAAACATTGTCCGAATTTTTCAAGAGTACAATTGATTTTTTAGCAACTTCGCGTGCTTCTAACCGGTTTTCGGGCGATAAAAGTGTCCGTTTTTCGAGTTCTTCATCACAATAAGCAAAAGGATTGTCAAACAAACCTAATTCGTATTTTTTAAGCAAAATCCGTTTTACCGCATCATCAA
>JBMOHZ010000083.1:0-8599 GCA_049317585.1 Paludibacter sp. | reverse complement strand
TTTATGCTCAAAGCTCTTAATGAGCTTTTTGGTCTGAATATTGATGTGCCTGAATTGGAACGCATAGCGTCTTATATTGGAGCCGACTGTCCGGTGTTTATTCAAAATAAACCCGTCTTTGCTACGGGAATTGGAAACGAATTTTCGGAAACGGAAGTGAATCTCAAGGATTATTTTTTGGTATTGGTAAAACCCGATATTCATGTGTCGACACCCGAAGCATACTCGTTGGTTGTGCCTCAAAAGCCTGACTATTCGTTACAGGAATCAATAAAACTACCTATCGAACAATGGAAAGATGTTATTAAAAACGATTTCGAAGTATCGGTATTTGCCAAATATCCTGAAATTGCAGACATAAAAGCCCAATTGTACGATGCAGGTGCGGTTTATGCTTCTATGTCGGGTTCTGGCTCGTCGGTTTATGGAATTTTTAAAAAGGAACCACAAGAATTTCCGGATTTTGAAAATTGTTTTGTTACAGGCGGTTTTCTAATTTAAAGTGCAGATGCAGAAAAGTATTTTTATAAATTGAACAGTTTAACACGAACATTTTTATACCTTTGCAGCTCTAAAAAATTAGTTACAATGAGAAATATTTTAATAGTTCTATTTGTCATATTATCAGCATTTTTGCTAGCACAAGATTCTGCTAATTCGAGTTCTGGGTTCTTCAAAACCCTTGCTCAACCCGATTCTGCTTCAGGTTCTACCGTCAAAGTATTTCAGGATAATCGTATAACTGCATCTATGGCTGATAGAAAAACGTTGAATGTTGTTTCATCGGGTACAGGGCAAGGTTTCCGAATTCAGGTTTTTTCGAGCAATGTGCAAAAAACTGCTAAAGCTGAGGCTTTTAAGGTGGAAAAAGAAATCCGTTCAGTTTTTCCTGAATTGGGCGTTTACGTGAGTTATATTTCTCCATTTTGGAAAGTACGTGTTGGCGATTTTAAAACTTCGGCCGATGCTCAAGATTTTAGACCTCAATTGATTGAAGCTTTTCCGCAGCTAAAAAATGCTATTTATACCGTAAAGGAAAAGATAAATTATTAATTACACACATGGATTTTGATATAAATAAACCCGTTCCGTTCGACGATGTAAAAACGGAAAAAATTGCTTTTCATTACAAGGAAATTCTGAAGTTACTTGGCGAAGATGCCGAACGCGAAGGTTTGCTTAAAACGCCAGAGAGAGTTGCCAAAGCTATGCAGTTTTTGGTGCAAGGCTACGAACAGGAACCCGAACGGATAATTCAATCGGCTATGTTTACCGAAGATTACCAACAAATGGTAATTGTGAAGGACATAGATTTTTACTCCATGTGCGAGCATCATATGTTGCCGTTTTTTGGCAAAGCACATGTGGCATACATTCCAAATCATAAAATTACAGGCTTAAGTAAAATTGCCCGTATAGTGGATGTTTATGCGCGTAGATTGCAAGTGCAAGAACGCCTTACCACTCAGATTAAGGAGTGCATTCAGCAAACCTTAAACCCCATGGGTGTAATGGTTGTTATTGAAGCCCAGCATCTTTGCATGCAAATGCGCGGGGTGCAGAAGCAGCATTCCATTACTACTACTTCCGATTTTTCGGGCGTTTTTCAGCAAGCCAAAACCCGAGAGGAGTTTATGAATTTGATAAATAAGAAATAAAAAAAAATCGGCAAAACTCAAAGTAATGCCGATTTTTTGTTTTCAAAAACACCAATTCCAAAGAGCGCATAATCATATTTTACGGGGTCGTTTGTGTCGAACAATCGGAGCACTTTCATAAGTTCTTCCAGCGCTTTCCAATCGTTTTGCTTCCGATTTAACAAACCCAATGCACGTCCTACATTACCTACGTGTACATCTAAGGGCATCATTAGTGCCGACATAGGTATGTTTTTCCAAATTCCAAAATCTACACCACAATCATCGGTGCGTACCAACCAGCGAAGCATCATATTCAGGCGTTTAGCTGCCGAATTTGAATTGACATCCGAAATGTGTTTCTCTACATGCTTCGAGTGATCAATAGCTAAAAACGCTTCACGAAAATGCTTAATGGCTGAATATGCCGTATTATCAAGCATATAACCATCTGTAAATACTTTTTCGAGTCCACCTTTGTTGCTGTAAATATTTCGTAACGAACGAATAAAGAACTCACAGTCCAACCCATTAAATGTGCGATGTACAAACTGTTGTAAGTTTTGCAGTTCATTGTACGAAGCATGCATCACAAAATCATAAGGTGTGTTTTCCATCAAATCCATCAGAAACGAAGTATTTTTAATAATGCTTTTTCGTTGGCCCCATGCAATGGTAGCGGTTAGAAATGCAGCTATTTCTATGTCCTCTTTTCTGAAATACCGATGAGGAATTTGTATGGGGTCGGAATAAATATATTCTGGTTGGTTGTAAAGTATAACTTTTTGGTCCAGGTATTGTTTTAATTCAGGTATTTGCATATTGTTTATATGTTGTATTTATAAACAGAAACAATATCTAATTGTTTAAAAAATAGGTATTAATTTGACTTTGTGTTGAACAATTAATACATACATTGGTTGTAGTTCAATGCTTATTCAATTACAAATCTATCAATATAACAGCTATTTAGTAGAATATGTATGAATTAATTATTGGAAATAACAAGTCGAGAATTATAATTTTGTACAAAATGATACGGTGAAATAATAATAAATTGCACATTTTTAGTATCTTTGTGCCGAAAATTAGTTCTGGCATATATTATTTCCGTTTTTTTTAGGTGAAATATTTTTTTAATATGTACGAACAAGTAAAATTTATAACATGGGTAATGATTTATTAAAAGGTAAACGTGGTATTGTTTTTGGTGCTTTAAACGACATGTCGATAGCATGGAAAGTAGCTGAAAGAGCTGTTGAAGAAGGCGCTCTAATTACATTATCAAACACGCCATTGGCAGTTCGTATGGGTACAACCAACGAATTAGCTGAAAAGTTAAACGCAAAATTAATTCCAGCTGATGCAACTAGCGTTGAAGATTTGGAAGAAGTTTTTAAACAATCAATGGAAACACTAGGTGGCAAAATTGATTTTGTGCTGCATTCTATTGGTATGTCGCCAAACGTACGCAAAAAACGTACTTACGACGACCTGGATTACGATATGTTGACCACCACATTGGATATTTCTGCAATCTCATTTCATAAAATGCTACAAGTGGCAAAAAAAATGGATGCCATTAATGAGTATGGTTCGGTTGTAGCTTTGTCGTACATGGCAGCGCAGCGCACCGTATTTGGATACAACGATATGGCCGATGCTAAGTCTATTTTGGAGTCGATAGCTCGTAGTTTTGGTTATATTTATGGTCGCGAAAAATCGGTTCGTGTTAATACCATTTCGCAATCGCCTACTGTAACTACTGCAGGTAGCGGTGTAAAAGGGATGGATGGTTTGCTCGACTTTTCGGAACGCATGTCGCCACTTGGCAATGCAACTGCAGCTGATTGTGCCGATTATTGTGTAGTGATGTTCAGCGATTTAACGCGCAAAGTTACCATGCAAAATTTGTTTCACGATGGTGGTTTCTCCAGCATGGCTATGAGCTACAGAGCTATGGAGCAATACAATAAGAGTTTTGAGGAATTTAAAGATGAGAATGGAAAAATTATGTATGGATAATTTTTTTGAAAAATATAATTGAGAAAAAAGAGTCTGAAATTTGATTTCGGATTCTTTTTTTATTTTTGATGCTGAAATGTGCTGTAAGAGTGATAATAATTTAAAAAACAAAATTATGACTGGATTAAAAATTGGAGATTTAACGGCTCGTGTCCCTATTATTCAGGGTGGTATGGGTGTTGGTATCTCTTTGTCGGGGCTTGCTTCGGCTGTTGCAAATGAGGGAGGAATTGGTGTGATTTCGTGTGCTGGCTTGGGTTTGATTTATCGTGAAAAGGCGCGTAGCTACATGGATTCATGCATTGTTGGATTAAAAGAAGAAATACGCAAAGCTAAGGAAAAATCATCGGGCATTATTGGTGTCAATATTATGATGGCTTTGACTAACTTTAGCGACATGGTTAAAACGGCTGTTGCCGAAAAAGTGGACATTGTTTTTGCAGGTGCTGGTTTACCGCTCGACTTGCCAAAATATCGTGTCGAAGGGTGTACAACTAAATTTGTGCCTATTGTTTCATCGGCTCGTGCTGCTAAAATTATTTGTGAAAAATGGAAAACGCTCTACGACTATTTACCTGATATGATTGTGGTTGAAGGTCCTAAAGCTGGTGGTCATTTGGGTTTTAAGATGAATCAGATTGCCGATCCAGAATTTGCAATCGAAAAACTGATTCCACAAGTTGTAACAGAAGTAGCCATTTTCGAAGAAAAATACAATCAGGAAATTCCTGTTGTGGCTGCTGGAGGTATCTATACGGGTGAAGATATGTACAAACTAATGGAACTAGGTGCCAAAGGAGTTCAAATTGCAAGTAGGTTTGTAACTACCGAGGAGTGTGATGCGGATATCAAATTTAAAAATTCGTATATCAAAGCTACCGATAACAATGTGGAAATTATTCAAAGTCCGGTAGGAATGCCTGGAAGAGCGCTTAATGGTGCTTTTTTGGAAAAAGTGAAATTAGGATTAACCCGTCCAAAATCATGTCCATACGATTGCTTGCATACCTGCGATTACAAAGTTGTACCTTATTGTATTATCGTGACTTTGTATAATGCTTACAAAGGCCGCATGGACAAAGGATATGCATTTGCAGGAAGCAATGCATATCTTTCAACCAAAATTAATACTGTAAAAGAAGTTATTGACGATTTAGTTGCTGGCTTTTTAGCCTCCGAAAAATTGGCGCTTGCAAAATAACAACGAACAATTAATACAATAAAAACTCAACTTAAATTTTTAAGTTGAGTTTTTTTTTATGTCTTTACTCAAACAAATTATATTTAACCCCCTAATTCAACTAAATAATAATTTTTTTAATTAGAGAAATATTTCTGTAATTATCACTCAAAATGCGTGGATATTCAAAAATTATTTGGTACTTTTGTGCTCGAATTCACAATGTGTTTTTCAACGCCGTTTTAGTTTGAATAAATCAATTTAAAATATTATAAATCAACACTTTATATCTTTACAAATATAAAGACTAATCATTTCATTTTTTTTATGGCAAAGTATAAATATAAGTATATGACCGCCGAAGAGGCTGCTAGTTTTGTAAACAACAACGATATAGTTGGTTTTAGTGGTTTTACACCCGCCGGAAGTCCCAAGGATGTGCCTACTGCTATCGCTAAACGCGCCGAAGCTTTTCATGCCGAAGGTAAAGAATTTAAAATTGGTGTTTATACAGGAGCGTCAACCGGCGATTCGCTTGATGGTGCTTTGGCTCGTGCTAATGCCATATTATTCCGCACGCCCTACCAATCGAACAAAGACTTGCGCACGGCTCTTAACTGCGATCGCGCTCCTTATTTCGATATGCACTTATCTGCATTAGCGCCACATTTGCGTTTTGGGTTTATGCCTCGCCCTACTATTGCGGTTCTTGAGGCTTGCGATGTAACTCCTTATGGCGAAATATATTTAACTTCGGCTGTTGGAATTTCGCCCACAGTTGCAAATCTTGCTGACAAAATTATTATTGAGCTCAATCACAATCACCCAAAGGAGTTACGTGGTTTCCACGATATTTTTGAACCACTTGATCCTCCTCACCGTTTGCCTCTTTCGTTAATGACGCCTTCGGACCGCATGGGAGTGCCATATATCAAAGTTGACCCAAAAAAAATTATTGGTATTGTTGAAACATGGCGCGACGACGAAGTAGCTGGATTTACACCTACCGACGATGTGACGGATAAAATTGGCCAAAATGTTGCTAATTTTTTGGCAAACGAAATCAAAACTGGTCGAATCCCGCATGAGTTTCTTCCAATTCAATCGGGTGTAGGTAATATTGCTAATGCGGTAATGGCTTCGCTCGGAACAAATCAAGACATTCCAACGTTCGAAATGTACACCGAAGTAATTCAGGATTCGGTAATTGCTTTGCTAAGAAGTGGAAAAATCCGTTTTGCTAGTGGATGTTCGCTCACAGTAACAACACCTGTTCTGAAAGAAATATATGCTGATATTGAGTTTTTCCGCAGTAAATTAGTCTTACGTCCGCAAGAAATGTCCAACAGCCCTGAGCTAGCTCGCCGTTTGGGATTGATTACCATTAACACTGCACTCGAGGCCGATATTTTCGGAAATGTAAACAGTACACACGTAATGGGATCGAAAATGATGAATGGTATTGGTGGCTCGGCCGACTTTACACGCAGCGCCTATATTTCCATTTTTACTACACCTTCAACAGCTAAAAACGGATTGATTAGTGCCATTGTGCCTATGGTAAGTCACGTAGACCAAAATGAACACTCTGTAAATATCATAATCAGCGAACATGGTGTGGCCGATTTACGTGGTAAATCACCTATTCAACGTGCCGAAGAGATTATCGAAAATTGCGTAGATCCTTCGTACAGAGAAATCTTGCGCGGTTATTTGGAACTCTCAGGACCTTGCCACACACCAACTAACTTACACGCTTGTTTCGAAATGCATACCGAATTTATGAAATCGGGCAATATGCTTAATACCAGTTGGGACGAATACAAAAAATAAACTTTTACAGTTTATAATTAACCCAAAACGGGATTGTTTCGAACAGAATACAGTCCCGTTTTGTGTATCTGCATTTTTCGAAATTCAAGGTAATTGTGTATCTTTGTACGCATAATATATATACATGAATAGAATTAATCAATTATTTGAGATAAAAAAGGAAAATATTTTGTCGGTTTATTTTACTGCAGGTTTTCCAAATTTAAACGATACTGTACCAACACTTGAATGCCTACAAGCCAATGGAGTAGATTTAGTTGAAATTGGCGTTCCATTTTCCGACCCGATGGCTGATGGTATAGTTATCCAAAATAGCAGTCAACAGGCTTTGAAAAACGGTATGAGCATTCGCAAGCTATTCGATCAACTTACAAATGTTCGCGATCATATTCACATTCCGCTGATTATGATGGGTTACTTAAACCCCATTATGCAATTTGGATTTGAAGCTTTCTGTGCGGAATGCAATAGAGTTGGTGCCGATGGAATGATTATTCCGGATTTACCAATGAGTGATTTTTTAGCCGAATACAAAGAAATTGCCGAGCGTTACGGCCTCGAATTTATATTTTTGATTACCCCCGAAACTTCCGACAATCGTATTCGATTAATTGACAGCCACACCAACGGGTTTATTTACATGGTTTCGTCGGCAGCAGTTACAGGCACTCAAAGTTCGTTCGACAATAAAGTAGATTATTTTAACCGGATTAATGCCATGAATCTTAAAAATCCACGTTTGATAGGTTTTGGTATTTCGAATAAATCAACGCGAGATATGGTAAACCGCTATGCATCAGGTGCAATTATTGGCAGTGCTTTTATCAAAGCATTACAGGAAACAAATGATGTAAAAAACGGTGTGAAACTATTGCTGAAAAAGCTAGCGGAATAAAATAATTGTTGAAAAATAGAATTGATTTTACACCAACGATTGACTAATTTTACGAATAATGTCATCGTCGCTACCAGCTACAATTAGGCTTGCCTGCAAGTAAAACTTCTCGCGCTGAAGTAAACCATCTGTAATAAATTCACGTAACTCTTGCCCCGATTTTCCGGCTATAAGTGGTCGTTTTCCAGCTCTTGAGTTCTCTAAGCGGGTTGCTAGTTGCTCGGGCGAAAGTTTGATATATACTGAAAGTCCAGTCTGATTCATCGTGCCAATATTGTCAAAAAAGCAGGGTGCACCTCCACCAGTGGCAATTACCGTATTTTCAAATTCAGCCACT
The DNA here is from genome assembly GCA_049317585.1 of Paludibacter sp. Lineage (GTDB taxonomy): Bacteria > Bacteroidota > Bacteroidia > Bacteroidales > Paludibacteraceae > Paludibacter. The sequence continues at coordinate 692 of JBMOHZ010000083.1, read as the reverse complement.
TCTGATAAGGCGTTTTTTTCCATTTCACGAAACTTGTCCTGACCCAATTCGTCAAAAATACTTGCCACTGATTTATGGTATTTCTCTTCGATAAATCCATCCAAATCAATAAACGCAAATCCTAATGCAGCCGCAAGGCGTTTGCCAAGTGTGGTTTTACCACAACCCATATAGCCAATTAAAAATATTCTATTCATATAGTTTACAAAATTACAAAAATATCCCACACTTTACGAATACGATGCTCTTATTCAACAAAACATTTATTCAATTAATTATAATTATAAAACTCACTACAAAGTATCATTCATTATTTTAGTACTTTTGTCTTTCTAAATCAGGAAATAAAGGTTCAAAAAAATACAAATGCTTAAAAAAATAAAGAATTATATGATGCCTATGGCTATGACTACAGGCATACTACTACATAATTATGTAAGTGTTTTAGCATTTTTGATACCTTATTTAATATTTGTAATGTTGCTTTTTACGTATACAAAGTTGTCGTTAAAAAACATACATTTCACCAAAATGCATCTTTGGCTTATTGTTGTACAAATAGCTGGGAGTGTAGGCGTATATTTTGTTTTAAATCCAATAAATACAATTCTAGCTCAAGGTGTAATGATATGCATTATAGCTCCTACAGCTACTGCTGCCCCTGTAATTGCTGGTATGCTAAAAGGAAATGT
>JBMOHZ010000082.1:0-8719 GCA_049317585.1 Paludibacter sp. | reverse complement strand
TATGGTGGAAGACCCCGATGTGCGTGCTGTTTGTGCAAAACATGGCTTTGCCATTTTGTGGTCATCGGATAACTTTTACCACGACGATGTAACAGCCACAGGGCAGATTCAGTCTATGTTGCAGGCATTTTCAACCCTTACAGGTTACACCGAGTTAAAAACCGTTCCGTGGATTCTTACCGGACACTCCGCTACCAATCCTATGCTGCGATATATTGTTGCCAATTCGCCTTCCAACATTGCGTTTGCCATTGTTAATAAAGCCGCTGCTTATTGTGGAAATGGAACAACGGTTCCAATTCTTTCTACCCAAGGTGAATTTATGGAATGGAATAGTTATAGCCGCGATTTGACTGCAAATATCAGTACAGAAGGTACTTATGACTTTACCCGCAATCAACGCTCAACATACAATCAACCGCTTTCTTATTTTTTCGACCCTAACACAGGACATTTCGATTGTAGTAAACCATTGTTGCGGAATATTGCCTGGTGGATAGACGATATTGCAAGTTTGCGATTTGATAATCAAGGTAATATGATAGCTGTAGACCAAACCAAAGGTTGGATTGTAGGTTTGCCTTGTGCTGGCTTTCTTGCCGATAAATTTCAACCAATACCTTACACCAATCAAGCCACTGCGTCATTGACATTGGCACAAGTAAAATCAGCAGCGTGGTTTCCTAGTCAGCGTACCGCGCAAGCTGCATACGATATGGCAAATGTGTCGATGACGCGTACCACACAAGTTACCGGTTTTGCCGATGTGAATGGATTGTACGACGATCAAAGTTACTGGTGGCGTGCCATTATGCTCAAAATTCCTTACACGCTGAATGCTGATGGACATTCAGTTACGCTCAACACGGTGCCTTATACTCGCATGCCCAATCGCACTGATTATTTTGATAATGATTTTTTGGCAACACAAACTTTTTTCAACAAAGCGGATAATTCATTTACCAATTCGGGTAATCCAAGTCAGATAGAAGTGTGCAGCGGAAACTGGATTCAGTCAGGAGCAAAAACCTTTGAATATGTGCCACGTTTCAAAAGTAGCAACTATTTTGTGGTGCGCCAACAGGGCGATGCCACTTATCGTTCGTCGGTTCAGGCGGGCAATGTAAACCTTGCAACACTTAGCACTGGTACCGACAATGTGATTACTTTTCCGGCAATTGCAAACCAGAGCATCACCAATTTAGCTCCAATCACTTTAGGCGCAACCAGTTCAGCGGGTGTAATCGTCCGCTATTTTGTGGCCAATGGCCCGGCACATATCGCTAATGGACAGTTGATTATCGATAAAGACAGTATTCCTGTTCGTGCCCGCTATCCATTTCCAATAACGGTTACTGCTTATCATCAAGGAACTATTTCCCCCGCGGTAAAAACAGCCAATACATTAACACGCACTTTTTACATTACCAATGGCTCAAGCACAGCCATTACGTGGTATGTTTCGCATACGGGAAGCGGTTCGGGTACAAGTTGGGACGATTGCACTTCAATTGCTACGGCTATGAATATGGCCAGTTATGCCGATAATATTTTTATGAAATCTGGCGATTATTCACTTAGTACCTCCGTTTCTATCGACAGTAAGATATTGAATATTTATGGTGGATTTATTGGAAATGAGAGCGTTATATCTGAACGTGTTCGTGAGGATTTGGACAAAAATGGCATTACCGAGCCGTGGGAATATAAAAACCCAACTCGTTTGGTGGGCGGCCGATATAAAGCCACACCTTTAAGTTTCACAGTATTGAAAGTAACTGGCGGTACAGCCAGCGATGTAAAAATTGATGGAATTACCATCGACGAAGGACTTGTTTTGGGTAACGGAAATCCGGCAGGTGTAAATATATCGGGAAAATGTACGCTTCAAAACTCAGTTGTAAGAAATTGTCGTGTGTATAACTCTACAGGCGAGACAAATGCCAATGCACCCGGTGGCGTTTGTACGACAGTGGCCGATGCGGTTGTTGATGGTTGTTTAATTGAAAATTGCGAAGCCCAGGCATCTCAAATTAATGGCACTCGTGCCGGACAATGTCGTGGTGGTGGCGCCTATATTTCAGGTGGTGTTTTGCAAAATTCCATTATTCGTAACAACCGAATTATTTACAATATGAACCGTGCGCCAGAAAATTCGTACACTGTTTACTTGAACCCATATATGTTTGGTGCAGGGGTATATTCTACCTTGCGCACTTCCAAAGTTATCAATTGTGTCATCGCCAATAACGAAGCCCGTGTAATAAACTGGAATACTGCCAATCCGGCAAGTACAGTAGTAGTTCGCGGTGGTGGCTTGGCCAACGAAAATGGTGGACAAATTATCAACAATACCATTGTAAATAATCGTGCTTCTGTGCTCGATCAAGCAGGAAATGTTTTAGCCACAGCCTCCAGTGCCGGACAAGGAGCCGGACTTTATGTGCAAAATGGCAGCACTGCAACCACCTATGAAAATTATGTGGTAAACAATGTATTTTGGGGAAATGCAGCACCCGGCACATCGGCGGCTTATCAAAGCGTACGACTTACCGTGAATGCCACCAATGTTACACCACAACCATTGCTACAATACGCTAATAACATTACCCCACAAGCTATTAGCATTTCGGCAACTACGGCTCCTTTTTATGCCGAAGCAAATAAATACATCGATTTGGCAGCGCTAAATAATGCAGCAAGTACTGCCCCGCAATTCAAAACGCCTACTACTTTTGCCGGAGCAGTTTGGGGAACTACACCGACATCGGCTGATTCGATTAATTCGATTAATTCAGCCAACTGGAGCGTGCAACTAACTTCCTATTTACTTACAAAAGGAACTACACTGTATGCTGCACCAACAAACGACTTGCTAGGAAATGCACGCAATGCAACAAACCCAACCGTAGGCGCTTACGAAGGTTTGTATTTTTCTACCAAAACTCCGACTGTAAAAAAAAAAGACCGCGCTTTCCGAAGTGAAAACACCATTTTTAATCTCCAAATTGGTGATAAAGTGACTGTATACGATGTCAATGGTCGAAAACTGGAGTCCTTTGTGGCAACAAATAACACCGGAAAATTCAGAACAAAAGGATTTGTAATTATTGCTATTGAATCAAATGAAGGATTGTCTTACTCCTTGAGATAATTTTATCAATTTTAATAAATATCTACGATGAATATAAAGAACAACATTAAATTACTTGTAGTCTAAATGCACTACGGGTTCAATTAATTAAACAATTAAAAACTTATGAAGATCAAAATTATTCTTTTAAATTTTTCCCTTTTCTTGTGTTTAATTCCTGCAAGTGCGAAGAGTACTTTGTATCCTTCACAAGCCGATAGTGTTGGAAAATTACTTTGCCAATCAATTGATTTGAATTATCCTGGATTAGAGCTTGTTAAATTAGAATCTACCAAAGGAAATTATGCAGCTGCACTCGAAGCATGGCGAGATTATAAGGTATTGTCATTCAGAAAGAATAAGGTTAGTTTATTACTCAGGCATAATAATTTCATCAAAGAAAATAGCGAATTGCCTTATGCTAACTTCATTATAGGCAAACTGACAAAAGAGCAACTGCTTACATATAAAGGATGTATGCATAGAGAAGAATTCCTACTGTACAACTATAACTCCCCTCTTAACACACCGTCAAATATCAATTGGTTGGTTAAAAATCCTGATGGAACCTATCCGGCTCAATTTCCAAACTTTTTTTATTTTTGCCCTTTGGTAGCCAATTATTATTTAACCGGAGAAGTTATAAATTTAAAGAAGTATTTCCAGATTGCTGCTGATTTTGCTTGTCGACAAAAGTTGATGTATCAAAATAGTATTGCCAAAGGAATCGATTTGAATTTGGATTATAACTGCGACTGGTCCACCAAAGCACAACAAGCACTATCAGAGAGTGATCGAGTAAGAAGTATCATCCCTTCCCTGGCAATTTTTAGTAAATGTTTGCAAAAATCAACTAAACCATCTACCTGGGGAAAAGTGAATCTTCCAATCAACCAAGAGATTTCAAAGGACAGTTTAAAAATAATCCCGGCGATAGAATTGGCTCAAATAACTTTTTCTTTAGTATTTGACCATCCCAAACCCTTAATGGATCGATATCTAACGGCTGGTGCAGTTCCGAACCAAAGACAATCTGGGTTAATAGCTTTGTTAGAGATTGCAACTCAATTTCCGGAATTCCTGAAAAGTCCTGAAATCAAGGATAAAACATTTATCGGTTTAGACGACTATATTTCGTATACGATGAATAAAGATGGGGGGATGTTGGAAGCATCTTTTAACTACAATCTCAGTGCAGCAGTAGAATTTGGTGCATTATACGAGGAGTTTAAAACAATCAATCCTCTTTTGGCACAAAAATTTTTGAATGCTCAAAGGGACTACTATAGAATGTATGCAGGTTTACTCTCCCCCGTGGGGATTATTCCTGCCATGTCTAGTTCAGGACCTACTGCACCTCCTAATATCTGGACTGACGAAAGTGTTAGAAATGCGCAATTATTAGGAACCTCTAAATTTTTAGAAGAGAAATCTAGCTCGAATGGACAATACGATTCCATTGTCGGACGTATTGCGGCATCGTTTAATCCTACAAACAAAAAGCCGCTACCGACTTTTACAAGTGTAAAATTTCCATACAGTGGATATTATGTCCAACGCAAAAACTGGAATTGGGACAGTCCTTATCTGTTCTTTTATAATCGTCGACCGTCAAGAGGTCATTTTAATTTAGGGAGTAACTCCATTCAACTGACTGCTTTTGGAAGACCTTTGTTAGTCACTGCAGGTAAACCGATATATACTACAGGTCAGATGTTGAACAAATCCTTACTACCCGATTTTAATGCCATCAATGATTTGATGGGTGAGAGAACTACTTTAAAATCAAATACCGTAATCGTGGATGGAAAATCACAAGTTTTTGGAAATGTCGCACAGAAAGCGTATGACAAACCCATCGCTGCACGTTGGTTGAGCACCTCAAATTTCGACTTTTTAGAAGGGAATTATGACCTTGGCTATTCAAATGCTAAAGTTGAACATCGCCGACAAGTTATTTTTGTGAAAGAGCAAGGATTTTGGATTATTGCCGATATAATGACCAATTTAGATACCATTACGCATACCTTTTCTCAGATTTGGAATTTCCCGGCCTATCAAGTAGACCCATCAGTTGGTCCAAGTAAATGTTATGGTTTCAAAGAAAACGAAGTAGTTTTAGGTAAAACGACTATCCATACGACCGACTCATCAGGACCAAATGTGTGGATGTATCATTTTGGTGAAAAACCAGTTTCTTACACTAAATATTATGGACAAAAAAATCCGTATTTAGGTTGGTTTTGTCCTGCATGGGGTGAATTCGTTCCTGCACCACAAATATTTACAAATTGGACAAGTGCCAAAAGTTCAATCCTGATTACCGTTATTTGGCCAACAAAAAAAGGTGATAAGCCCGCTTTTTCAAAAATGGAAAACTTATCCACTTTAAAGGATTCGGCTTATGCTGGTTTTTCGATGACATTAAAAGATGGTAGAAAATTAAAATACGAAATCTCAAACAAAGACAGTAGATTTGTCAATAAAATTAAACCATTCATGGCACAAAGTTTACTCACAATTTCAAGAAAAAATGGGGACATTTTAAGTTTGATTACTGCACAAACTGACAGTGACCCAGTGGTGTATGAATGCAATAAAATTGATGGTGTTGTTTGTGGTCCAATTGATAATTCGAAAACAAACACTACTGAACGAACTAAAAAAGAATAAAAAAAAAATGGAAGTCAGTCAAATTTAGTTGACATCCATTGCATTATATTCTTAAATTGAAAAGTAATAATGCTCAAAAACTCACTTTTACTACTTCTAATTAATTTTTGTTTTATCAATATTTGTAATTCTCAAGAACTCAATTCAATGAAACAAATATCAGGTAAAATAGTTATACTCGACAACAAACAAAATGTGGCTTTGCCTTATGCTTCAGTGCGTCTGCTTATGGCTCAGGATAGTACATTTATTGCTGGAACTACAACCAACGAAGCAGGACAATACAAACTGCGCATTGAACCCGAAAAAGAATATTTACTCTTATTTTCGCACTTGGGATATGATTCTGCATATAAAGTGTTAAAGTACAATGATTCCACCACTTTAGCAGACATTGTGCTAATGGTGAAAACAATGAAACTAACCGAGACCGTTGTCATGGGTAAAAGAGCCGAAATGGCAGTAAAGACTGACACGATGGAATACAATGCTGCTGCTTACAAACTACAAGAAAATGCTGTGGTGGAGGATTTACTTAAAAAATTGCCCGGTATAACTATTACCGAAGAAGGGAAAATACTGGTTAATGGCAAAGAGGTGAAAAGAGTGATGGTAGACGGCAAAGACTTTTTTCGGAGCAATCCCAATCTTTCCATCAAAAACATACCAGCAAGCATAATGGAAAAATTGCAGGTAATTGATGATAAATCGGAACTATCCAAGCTTACCGGTGTGGATGATGGCGAGGAAAATATTGCCATAAACATCACCATTCAAAAAGACAAAAAAAGCGGATGGTTGGTGAGCAATAATGCTGGTGGTGGTAGTGAATTAAATGGAGATGATAATCAATTACTACGCTATACTGTAAATAGTTTTGCAGCTCGATTGATAGACGAAACTCAACTGGGCGTGGTAGCAAATGGAAACAACATAAATGGAATGAATGTAGGTGGCGGCGGCAGTACTATTGGCAGTGGAAAACCAGGGCTTAACTCGTCACTATCGGTAGGACTAAATTATTCTTCGGGAAAAGACGATAAAAAGACACCATGGATAATCAACGGCGATTTGTCCTATGGGTTCAATGAGAGGATTTTAAATCGCACGTCTATTCGACAATATTTTTTACAGGATAGTACTTCTTATCAAACCGATACAACGAACCAAGTAACCCGCGAATCGGGATTGCGTTTCAGTGCAAAAATTGAAAATCGATCTGTAAAAGGTTGGGTATTTTCATTTTCTCCTTCTGGTTCTGTAACTAGTATTTATAGAAGCGATAATGGTTACACTTTGTTACAAGCCGGAAATGTGAATCGTGATTCTGTGAACTCAAATAAATACAATAGAACTTCCAATACCCCAGGAATAAATTTTGGAGGAGTATTTACTGTTTCGCACGATTTTCATAAAAAAGGTCGCAAAGCATCGTTAAGTTTCGATTCACGCTACACAAACAATAACGGTTCGGGCGAAACTAATGCAGAGTATTATTATTACCGAAATAAAATTGGAAGTAGATTAGTAAACAGAAATCAGCAGTGGGAAAACAGCACCGCCAATTTTACAAATCGAATGTATATATCTTATGTTGAGCCTATTGCTGACAAGCATTTTTTGCAATTTGTTTACTGGGTTCGGTCAAGTACCAACGATAATATCGTCAACAATTTTAAACCCGATCCAATTTCGGGCGAATATACTATTTTGGATTTACCTTATAGTAGAAGTCTGAATAACTTATCGTTAACCCAACAATTAGGGATTAGCTACCGTGGCATGTTGAAAAAAGTGGTTTATACCATTGGCCTCGATTATAATCCATCCTACATCCGAAGTCTTACATACATACAAAATGCTTCAACAATGGGCACCGATTCTACCATTACTTATTTCCCTGGATTGCAAACATTTAATTATGCACCTAATGCCTATTTGATGTACAACATAGGGAAAGGTAAAAGTTTACGATTCGATTACAGAGGTCGTTCGGAAGCTCCTTCCGTAAGTCAGCTGGACCCATCGCGAAACGAAACTAACCCGACAAATATTCGTATTGGAAATCCAAATTTATCGCCTCGATTTACGCACTGGACACGGCTGCGTTACAACACCAACCAACGTGAAAAACAAGAATCATTTCAACTCAACATCGAAGGTAATTACATTTTGAATGACATTGTAAGTTATACAAGTTACGATGGCATCACGGGTGTGAAAACCACTTCGCCTATTAATCAATCCGGCTCATGGAACGTCAATGGAATAATAATGTACAATCGCCCCATTTCAAAATACTTTCAGATAAACAATTACACACAAGCAGGTATGAAAAATAATATCGGATTTTCTTCGCTGGGAGGTTCATCGAGCAGTGTGAAAAATGTGGCTACTACAGTTTCGGTCAACCAAGAACTGGGATTAAGTTACAAATGGGAATGGCTTTATATTATTACAAAAGCAACATACCAGATGAACTCCACCAATTATTCAGTTGAGAATATGTTGCCAAAAAACAACACTTCACTTGGCGGTTTTTTATCAGCACAAATCACTTTGCCTGCTTCATGGAACATAACTTCGGGATTAAATTACCGCAACTTAATAGGGTTTTCGTCAGAATACAACAAAAGTGAGTTGCTTTGGAATATTGAAATAAGTAAATCTATATTGAAATATAAAGCTGGCACATTTACACTACTTATAAATGATATTTTGCAGCAACAATTAAGCGTTACACAACTCGTGGCAAGTAATTATGTTGAAGATCAGCAATTCAACACCCTCAAAAGTTTTGTAATGTTGGCGTTTTCGTATCGATTTAATACCATGGGTGGAAAAAAATAAGGAAGTGTAACATACATCCTGATTTTTGAAACAATTTTCCCAACTTAATCTAATTTTCCTCAT
>JBMOHZ010000081.1:0-8738 GCA_049317585.1 Paludibacter sp. | reverse complement strand
GTATAAATTTACAGAAAAATAAAAATTTAGTTGATATAGTTAATTAAGGCACTATCATTTGTATGGCATGTGGTAAAATGCTAATTGTAAATGGTGAAGAGCCATTTACTATGATGCCGTCGGCTTCCAGAAGTGCTTTTTTGTCGCTCTGAATGTATAAATCTGTAGTTTGAAACGAGTCGATAAGCGAATGTTCCAATAATTTGCCTCGAAACAAAAAGCTCAAAGCTCCAATAATTTTCAGGAAAGTAGGCTTTCGGGCAATCATTACATCGAGCAAACCGTCGTAAGGTAAAGCATTGGGCGTTTGTTTTAGACCACCTCCACTGTAACAACCATTGGCTATGTTCATAGTGAAAATTTTCTCGCTAATTGTTTTGTTATTAGCTTGTATGCGTACTTTATGCGCCTTGTAACTAAATACGGCAAGCAATAACGAAACGGAATATAGATACGAATGACTACCAAAAATTTCTTTCAGTCGGTGCGTTAAATTTACCACAGCGGCATCCAACCCTAAGCCTATGGAGTTGATAAAATAATGCGCTTCTTTTTCGCCTTCCATATCATAGGCAACTTTACCAATATCAATGGTTTGGGTTTTAGCTTTCAGAAAAACATCAATCGATTTACGGTAATCGCGGGTTAAACCCCAGAACCGACCCCAATCATTTCCCGTTCCGCGTGGTATAAGTGCAATTTTCAGGTCGGAAGTAGTTTCTACGTTAGCACTAAAAATACCGTTAATAACCTCACTCATGGTACCATCACCTCCAAGAACCAATATATTCTTATAATTGGACTCAATATAATAACGTGCAATTTTTGATGCATGTCCCGCAAAACGAGTTACACGATAATCGAATGGAATATCGTGATGTTTCAGCACCATAAAAAGCTCTTTTCGCTGGTGTCTGTATTTTTTCTTGCCCGATTTCGGATTAATTATAATGCCCCAATGTAGTGCTGTGATTTCCATGTAATAGCCTGCTCTAATAGCTTTATGAATTGCTTGTTAAATACAAATCAAGAAGTGTTATAGCTGCCATAGCTTCAACAATAGGCACTGCGCGTGGAAGTACACATGGGTCGTGACGGCCACGAGCCTCCAATTCAACTTCATTTATGTGAATATCAACCGTATCTTGTTTTTTGGAGATAGTAGCAACAGGTTTAAATAAAACCCGAAAATAAATAGCCTCTCCATTGCTAATTCCACCTTGTATTCCACCTGAATTGTTGGTGCGAGTTGTAATTTTATCGCCATTTTTTACAAAAGCATCATTCATTTCGGAACCTTTAAGCGAAACGCCTTCGAAACCACGACCATAATCAAAACCGTGCGAGGCGTTTATACTCATCATGGCAGCAGCAAGGCGAGCTTGTAGTTTATCAAAAATTGGTTCGCCCAAACCAACAGAAACGCCATTAACGATACACGAAATTATTCCACCTGTCGAATCGCCTTCTTTTTTCAATTCCTGAATGTAACTTATCATTTTTTCGGCAATATCCGGTTGCGGACAACGTACAATATTACTTTCAATTTGTTGTAAATCAACCGTATCAATTGTTTGTGTCATGGCAATAGGGCCAACTTGCGAAGTGTAGGCATGTATAGAAACGCCATGTTGACTCAGGGCTAATTTGGCAATAGCACCTGCCACAATGAGCGATGCCGTTTCGCGAGCCGAACTACGCCCTCCACCCCGATGGTCGCGTACGCCATACTTTTGCTGATACGTAAAATCGGCATGCGAAGGACGGTAAATATCTTTAAGATGATCGTAATCTTTGCTATGTTGGTTCTGATTCCAAATAATAAAAGCTATGGGAGCTCCGGTAGTTTTTCCTTCGAAAATGCCCGACAGAAATTCAACCTTGTCATCTTCTTTGCGTGGAGTAGCAATGGATGATTGTCCTGGTTTGCGTCTGTCTAACTCGCTCTGAACATATTGTTCGTCGACAATAATACCTGCCGGACAGCCATCAATAATCCCTCCAATGCCTTTTCCGTGCGATTCGCCAAACGAAGTGAACGTAAATAATTTGCCAATAGTATTCGACATGCGTATTAATTTTTAGGAAATATCATTTTTTGCAAAGATACAATTTTTAAAAAACAATTCAAAACAAAAAATGGACAACGTCAGAAGTCGCTATCCATTTTTTAAATTTTTAATTACCAAATTAATGACAACCGCAACCTGAGCCGCAACCTTTAGCTTCGTCGTCGGTACTGCAGCCACCATCGCCACATTCACCATCGTCGCAACCACAACTGCCGCAACCTCCGCTACCACAACCACCACCGCCAACAAGTGCAGCAAGTTCTTTTTCAGTAGCTTCGCGTACTTCAAGTACCGAGCCTTTAAAATGCAGCGTTTCGCCAGCAAGTGGGTGATTTAAATCCACTTTTACATGTGTGTCGTTTACGGAAACTACCTGAGCATTAATACGATGTCCTTCATTGTCCATTAATGGAACAACATTTCCTTCGTAAACTACTTCGCTATCCAATTTGCCATCAATTTCGAAAATGGCACGATCCAAATCCAACACATTTTCGTCTTCGTAAGGACCATAAGCATCTTCCACGTCAATAGTGAAATCGAATTTATCACCAGCTGATAAGCCAAATAGACTTTCTTCAAATTTTGGTAACATCATGCCTACACCATAAATAAAATTTAATGGCTGTTCGGCTGTTGCACGCTCCATTAACTCTTGTTCGCCAGCTGCATCGCCTTCTACGTACAATTCGTATTCTGCTGATACTGATTTGTTTGCTGTAATTTTCATTGTTTTTATTATTGTTTTTTGTTAATAATTTCTTTTTTGCTTTTGTATCGAAATACAACCACTTTTATATGTCAATTGTTCATTCATTTTAATGTTAATAATGTCAAACGTCAAACTCTTCAAACCTTTCAAACTTTTCAAACTCTTCAAACTTTTCAAAACTTTTCAACTTCAAACTTTTGACTATTTCAATACCAAGTTATTGTATTTCGACCGTATTCACTCACTTTGTCGTATTTTAAATCGGCTAACATACTCGCATTTACTCCGATATGAAAGTTATATGATTTGTAAGCTCCAAACGGCACTATACTTCCCGACATATTCCAACAGTGTAAACTACGGGTAATATTAATACTGGTATACGTAAATTTCTTATATTCAAAATCGTAGGTTGAATTAGCTGTAAATTTCCAATTGTTAGTTAAATCAAGACTGCCATTTAAGCTTAGATTGTGCCTAAACTCCATATCATATTCCATTTTGGCTTTATTGAAAACCGACGAGTTAACATAACTCACCGAATAATTGACCGATATACTCCAGGGTATTTTATTTTTTACAAATCCTTCATTATCCTTGTCCGTTTTTTCAGTACTGCTGTTTTCAGTTTTTAAGCTTAAATCCTCCGTGGTTTCCGTTCCTTCGGGTGTTGTTTTTGAGTCAATAGCTTTTTTATTTGTTTTCTTTTCAAATAATTTTGTAAAAGTGTCATTATTCAACGTGTAACTGTACGAAGTACTTGTGCCCTGAAAGCGTGGAAAACCTCCATTGTTCCAGCGTAACTCATTCACTCTTACTGGATTTCCAGCACTATTTAGAGCGTACATATAGGGGTCGAAAGATGAACTCAGGTTTAAAGAATAACTTTTAGTGAGTTTTAATCGTAAACTTACCGAAAATGGTGACCAACGCATAGAATCGGCTGCTAAATTATAATTTCCACTTATCGATAAATTGTCAATCAAACTATATATTTTAAATGCTTCGGTACCAGTAGTGTCTTTGTCGTTTCGCACTTTCATTTCCACATTATTGCCGAGCGAAAAATTGATACTTCCTGATTTTCCGGTTCCTGGTGAACCATATAAACTCCCATCGTAATGCGAATATCGAACTTGAGTGTCGGTGTAAGTTGTTGGATTTGAAATGTTTCGAACGCTTCTGGTGTAATAATCATAATAACCCCATTTGGTGTCGCCAAAATCAGGTGTATATCCAAACCCAACACTTGGAGTCATTACGTGACGGATTTTTTCAATTTTATCGCCAAACAAGGCTCGAATTGGGGTGTAAAAACCATACAGTTTTGTTGAAGCCGACACGCCCATGTTAAAATCGTAAACGCGATTAAACCTACTAGTTGTGTCTACCACTTCGCGTTGATTTGTTTTATCCCAATCTTTAGTTACCGACTGCAAATACCAACGTTCGGTATAATTAAACGATGGAGATATGTTGATATATTTCAACACATTAAATGTGGCTGATACCGGAATGCTATGGCGCATACCGTTTTTCCAGTCTTTTGATAAGGAAGATTTAAGCACTAAATTTTCTTTTGTGGTGATGCTGTTTGCAAGCGAGCCACTGTACGACATGGATATTTTTTCGTACCAACGTTCCTTACCAACTATATTTTTACGTTTAAAAGGATAAAACCTACTATATGAAATATTGATGTTTGGCAAGTTTAAACTGATTGTAGAGTCGCTTGTACGCTGTGTAACAGACATACCACCCGATAAATTTAACGATGGTAAATCCGGAAAACGCGTGGTAAAGTTAATACTTGAGTATTTGGTATTTTCGGAGTTTAAATCTGGTCGGGAATAATAATTGATATTACTGCGGTTAAAGCCACTTGTTGAAAAATTGACACTCGACGAAAAATTAAAATTTGGATTTGCTTTCTGATCTTGCGAATGACTCCATGTAACTCTGAAACTTTTTGCTTCGTTGTACGATGTTGTTTCTTTTTCGCCTGTTACATCTTTGCGGTATTCCACGCCCAAACTTCCACTATATTTATATTTTTTTCGATAGGATGAATTTCCACGCAATGCCCATGTGCCTTTGGTGTAAATTTCACCTCGCATTTCCAAATCCATGTAATCGTTTATTGCAAAGTAATAACCACCATTTGTTAATCCAAATCCACGTGTAAGTTCATCGGCATAATTAGGCATTAATATACCCGAAGAATAATCGCTTGTAAATGGAAAAAATCCAAAAGGTACAAACAGCGGTAATGGAACATCAGCTATAACTAAATTGGCAGGGCCGGTAACAACATATTCGCCTGGTTTTACTTTACCACGCGACATACGTAAATAAAAATCGGGATGATCATGATTGTCGCAAGTAGTAAATTTACCATCCGTCATACAAAATGCATCTTCCTTCGTTTTTTTGGTTTTATCGCTTATAATATAACCTTCGCCTTCTTGCGTAACAGCCTGACGAATAAAACCTTTGCGCGTTTTAAGGTTGTAATTTAATTCTTTTGATGTATATGCTTTTTCGCCTTCGGCAAATTCAGGTTCTCCTTTTTTTACACCAGTACTATCTATAGAGCCACGAGCGTAAATAGTTGAACTATCCATTTTTACACGTACAAAATCGGCTTTCAAGTTTATGTTTTTGTATTTAATATCACTTTCGCCATACAAAAAACCAGTACCATTGCCAGTAAACACTATGGAGTCTTTTGCGTTATATTTTATTTCGGCATCAATTCGGCCGGGTTTTTGTACAATTTTTGCTGAATCTTTCGAAATTACTGATGTAGAGTCAAGTTTTGTAACGCTCTTAATGGAATTATTCAAAGGCTTGTTTTCCTGAGCGTACAACATGTTACTCATAATAATAAACAGTAGTGTGCTTATAATTATGAGTTTATGTATAGCTTTTCGGAGTTCAGATACAAACATTTGTTCAAGAAAAAGTTTACTTATTTTGGGAACGCAAATTTAGTGAAAAATAACTTGTTCTGTAAAGGCAAAGTTTTTTTTTATGATAAATTTGAAAAATTACTTATTCATAAAGTATTAATCCCGCAATAAAACATTACTTTTGCATGTTATTAAATCAAAATTGTGTGTTTCATAACAAATATGACTAAAAAAAACAAATTCAACAGAATTAAATATGCAATAGTTTTTTTTGCAATTTGCTGTTTTTCAGTTAGCAATGCTCAAAATTCTAAATTCACAGTTGTGATTGATGCTGGTCATGGAGGGCATGACCCAGGAGCAATTGGCAAAATTACACGCGAAAAAGACATTAACTTGTCGGTTTCATTACAACTTGGCGAAATTATTGCTACTAATAATTCTGATGTTAAAGTAGTTTTTACGCGCAATACCGATAAGTATTTAACACTGCAGGAGCGTGCCGATATTGTCAATAATAACCATGCTGACTTATTTATTTGTATACATACCAATTCAGCACAAGCTGCCTCTGCCTCCGGAACTGAATCATTTACCTTGGGTTTGGCCAAATCAAAAGGAAACTTGGATGTAGCCATGCGCGAAAACTCCGTTATGCTTCTCGAAGATGATTATAAATCGAAATACAAAGGTTTTGATCCTGCATCAGTCGATTCATATATAATGTTCGAGTTTATGCAGGATAAATATATCGATCGTAGTATTTCATTTGCTTCCGATATTCAAAATCATTTTAAAAATTACGCCAACAGATCTGATAGAGGTGTGCGGCAGGCAGGATTTTGGGTTTTGTATCGCTCTGCATGTCCTAGTGTGCTAATTGAACTTGGTTTTATATCAAACTCAGCCGAAGAAAAATATTTAGCAAGTGCAGCCGGTCAAAAAGAAATGGCTGAATCAATTTATAAAGCATTTGTGAGTTTTAAATATGAGCACGAAAAAAAATCGGGTAAGGTTGCCAAAAAATCATTTAACGAAACTGAATCATTAAAAATTGATGATGTAGGTAGGTATGATAAACGCAATGAAGGTGCTGCACCTCTCAAATCGGTAGTTGCTAATACCAAGGAAGCTGTTGTTCCTATTAAAGATATTGTAAAACCCGAAATTGTGGTTGAAACCCCAATTGCTAAAACGGATAAAAAACAAGCTGATAAAAAGCAAACTGATAAAACGCAAGTAATTTTGAGTGATTTAGCTACAGATGAATCAACTACCGAAAAAAATACTGTAAAAGGAAAGAGTCAGGAATCAGCTAAAAACGAAAAAAACAAAAAAGAACCGAAACTTGTTGTAAAGCAAAACAATGAAGATATTCAAGTAGTTGAGCAGGATGTAGTGGCTGAATCACTTTCGAAAAATAACACCAAAAAAGTAAAAGAGCCTACTGAAACTTATCAGGAAATATCCGATGAAACAATAGAAGAACCTGTTAAAAAGGAGAATAAGGTTGTTGCAAAGCCTGTTCAAAGTGTTCCACAGCGCATAAATACACCAATTTCGGCCGATAAAGAGAAATATGTAGATATGAATGCTTATGCTGCTGCTACCGAACGACCAGTTTATAAACTTCAATTGTTTGCAAGTACCAAAAAACTGAATTCAAATGCAGCTGACTTTAGAGGTATACGTAATGCAGATTTTTTTGTTGAGAATGGCATGTATAAATACACCATTGGAACGGATACAAAATATGAAGTAATATCTAAACTACGAAAAGAAATGCTAGCTTTGTTTCCAGATGCTTTTGTGATCGCATTTTTGGGAAAGAATAAAATTGCTGTAAATGAAGCTATTAAATTAACAAAGAAAAATAAATGAGATAGTTTTTAAATATGGAAACTGTCTATTGAAATAAATTTAAAAATGAAGAAGAATTTTTTTACTCGCGAAGTTAAGGTGGGTATAATGGTGGTAATTGCCATTTTTGTATTGTATTTTGGATTAAACTTTTTGAAAGGTATGGATATCTTTTCGCCAGTAGCGAGTTATTATGCTACTTACGAAAATATTGACGGTTTAGTACCTTCGTCGCCAGTTTTAGTTAAAGGCTATAAAGTTGGGCAAGTAGAAGAAATTAGTTATGATTTTACAAAACAAACAGCCTTTGTTGTTCGTATTTCGGTAAGTAAAGATATCGATATTCCAAAAGGAGCTAAAATTGAATTGTTTGATAATGGATTAATGGGTGGAAAAGCTGTTCAAATAGTGTATGCGCCGCTCGTAGCTGGTCAGGAATTGTATCAGGTAGGCGATACAGTTGAGTCGCAAGTAGGCTCAGGCTTAATGGCCAAGGTAAGTGGTGATTTAATGCCCAAAATTCAAAGCATTGCTGAGCAAGCCGATTCGTTATTGCGTTCGTTACGTACCGTTATGGATGGAAAACAGCTTAAAAATAGTTTAGCGTCCATTGAAACTACAACTTCGAACCTATCGTCAACATCTGTTCAATTAAAAAAACTGATGGGTAACGATGTGCCAAAAATTGTAAAAGATGTAAATGGCGTAACAACCGACTTAAAGCAAATAAGTGGTAATTTAAGTAAAGTTGATTTTGCAGCTACCTTTGCAAGTATTAATCATACTATCGCAAATTTGAATATGACAACAGATAAATTGAACAGTTCCGAAGGTACAGTTGGATTATTGTTAAACGATAAAAAATTATACAATAACCTGACAAGTACTGCCGAAAGTGCTGATAAACTGCTTGTTGACTTAAAGCAGAACCCAAAACGTTATGTGCACTTTTCGCTGTTCGCTAGTAAACAAAAATAGTTTTATTATTTAGAATCATTCTAAATAACAAAGAAAATTACTTTTTTTTATTATATCAATTTAATAGGCCCGAAACCTTTTTGTATGAACGGTTTCGGCTTTTTTAACCCCTCAAACGCTGTAATAAAGTAATAATCTGTTAATGTGCTTGTAATCAAATATATTACAAAACCTACCTTACAAATATCGATATCAAAAGGAGAT
>JBMOHZ010000080.1:0-8762 GCA_049317585.1 Paludibacter sp. | reverse complement strand
TTATTTCACACAATCATGTGTACAATACAACTTCATCAAATAACAATGTAACCATTGACCAAAATTACGTTTCGGCCATGAGCTTAACATGGAAAAACAACTTGATGAATCAGGGAAAATACACCGATTTTAGCTATAATTCAACACAGATTATTACAGGTATTGATGCCAAAATGTCGCAAGTAGCAACAACAATTCCTATGTTCGAACCGTCAACAAATTCTTTATTAACTAATTACAAAACTTCCGAATATCCTGATGTCTTGGTTGATATAAGAGGTAGAAATCGAGTGCTCAACAGTAAGTTTCCTGGATCAAGCGAAACATCGGGTACAATAAGTTCAAATATGCCTGTTAAAAAAATGGTTGGTGCTGGTTTTTTTAATAATCCATCAACGGCTTTGATTACGAATAAAATGAATAATCCATTTATATATAGTATTATAAATGGTACTTTCCAATTTAAATCAAGCATTGCCGGTGATATATGTATTTACAATTTAAAAGGTGAAATGCTATTTAAGAAAAATGTTTTAGCACAATCTATTATTGAAAAGCACTTGTTTAGAGGCATTTATTTAATTAAATACAAGACTGCTAATGGGCTTATTTTTAACAATAAAATTACGATAATTTGATATGAAGCATAAACTGATATTTTTGACTTTTGTTTTTGCAATCACGATGTTGAAAGCCGAAAATCCGGGTATTTTTCTCACGCCTATAGCAGTGAAAGAAATTCGAAAATCATTAGGTAAGTATCCGGTTTTCGATAAATCCTATGCTGAATTAAAATCTATAGCTGATAAAGCCATTGCTTCTGAAATAATTGTACCTGTTCCTAAAGATGGTGGAGGCGGTTACACGCACGAAAAGCACAAAAACAATTATTACGAAATGAATGCTTGTGGTATATTATTTCAGATTTCTGGAAATAAAAAATACGCGCATTTTGTTGAGGCTATGTTATTGAAATATGCCGACTTATATCCAACTCTTGGTTTACATCCTGTAAAGAAATCGGAAGCGCAGGGTAAACTTTTTTGGCAAACTCTGAACGATGCTGTATGGTTGTTTCATACGGCTAATGCTTACGATTGTGTATACAACTATTTATCGTTTGAAAAAAGGCAAATTATTGAAAATAAATTATTTAAACCTATGGCTGAGTTTTTATCCAATGGGAACGAAGCCAATTATTCTACCTTTAACCGCATGCACAATCATGGTACTTGGGCGCAAGCCGCTGTTGGCATGATTGGGTATGCTATGCATGATAATGAGTTGACAACTAAAGCATTGTATGGGTCAAATAAAGATGGAAAAACAGGTTTCATAAGTCAATTAAATGTTTTGTTTTCTCCTGATGGATATTTTACCGAAGGTCCATATTATCAGCGTTATTCACTGTGGCCATTTATGGTTTTTGCCCAGGTTATCGAAAATCATCAACCTGAATTAAAAATTTTCAACTATCGCGATGGAATTTTGCTAAAAGCAGTAAATACAATGTTGCAATTGGCTTACAATGGTGAACTGTTTTATTTGAATGACGCTCTTGAAAAAACATATAAAACACAGGAACTGGTTTATGCAGTTAATATAGCGTATAAAAATAATCCAGCCCAAAAACAATTGCTCGACATTGCCAAACTACAAAATGCTTTTGTTGTTTCGGGCGAAGGTCTATTTACTGCAAAAGCAGCTTCAAAAGCTAAATCAAGCCCTTTTGAATATAAATCCATGCTATTGTGCGATGGAGCGAACGGTGACGAAGGTGGCGTAGCTGTTTTTAGAGCAGGTAAAGGAAATGGTCATTCGTGCCTGACATTCAAAGCTACTTCGCATGGACTCTCGCATGGTCATTACGATAAGCTTTCAATTACATTGTTTGATAATGAAAATGATATTCTTACTGATTATGGTGCTGCTCGATTTTTGAATATTGAACCAAAATCGGGTGGCGGTTATACCAAAGAAAATTACTCATGGGCCATGCAAACCATTGCGCATAATACAGTTACAGTCGATGAGAAGTCGAATTTTAATGGCATTATCAAAGAATCGTCCAAATTTCATTCGGATATTCAGTATTGTGATTTTTCGAATCCAGATTTTCAAATAGTTTGTGGTACAGAGGAGAACGCATATACTGGTGTGAAAATGATGCGAACCACTGCAATGATTCAAATTCCCGATTTTGAATTTCCGATAATTGCTGATATTTTCAAACTAAAATCTGATTCGGCACATATTTACGATTTTCCGTTTTATTATCAAGGTCAAATGGTTTCTACTGATTTTAATTATCAAAAAAATATCACCGAACTTAAAACCTTGGGTGTAAAAAATGGCTTTCAACATCTATGGCTCGAAGCAAGTGCTAATTCAACCAAAGCTAATGCAAATTTCACATGGGTAAATGGAAATCGCTTTTACAGCATTACTACATTGACAAATTCTAATACTGAGTTATTTTTGACTCGATTGGGGGCTTCGGATCAGAATTTTAATTTACGAAATGAAACGGCATTTATGCTCAGGCAACCCAATTCTCCGAATCATACTTTTGCTTCAATCATTGAGCCTCATGGTTTGTACGATCTTTCGAAGGAAATTACAAGTGGCTATCAGAGCAATGTGGATAAATTGGATTTAGTTCAGGATAATAGTGAATTTACAGCCATTAAATTAAATATCAAGAATGGTAAAACTTATTTGCTAGTTATTCTAAATAAAGATAATAATGATAAAAAGGAACGAAATTTAAACATAAATAATCAAACTATTTCCTTTAAAGGAAATTATTATTTCAAACAAATTTAAAATTATAAATTCAATGAAAAGAAAAAGCGAAAAATTTATTCTTGCCGAAGGTATGGAATGGGAACAATTGGGTGGCGGTGTTTCACGTAAATTTTTAGGATTCGACAATCAAATTATGATGGTTAAAGTGAATTTCGAAAAAGGTTCAATAGGATCGTTGCATCAGCATTTTCACACACAGACAACTTATTGTGCAGTTGGAAAATTTGAGTTTACAATCGGTGATGAGAAAAAGATTATAAAAGCTGGCGATGGTGTTTATATTGAGCCAAACATACTTCATGGTGCTTTGTGTATCGAAGCTGGAATTTTAATTGACGTTTTTAGTCCTGTTCGCGAAGATTTTTTAAGTGGTGATGCTGTTTCGTATTTTGGCGATAAAAAATAAACAAAAACATAGTAAATATGAAAATCAAAGGCTTACGCTGGTGGGTAATTGGGCTAATCATGCTCATTACCATTATTAATTACCTCGATAGAGGCACGCTCAACTACATGTGGGTGGCTAATATCGAGTATCGCCTTGTTGACCAAATAAACTCAGATTTACCTGACAATCAGGCACAGTTTTTTGCTGCCGATAGCACCTATTTGCTTGTAGCCAAAAATGGCGATAAAGTAACACAACATGTTTCAAAACTTAGTTTCAAGAAAGATGGTGAAATAGTTGTTAATCGTCAGGGAATTGCTTATGATTTAGGCATTGTTGACAAAAATGCTTCGCTCGAAGATGCGACAAAGCAAGCCAAGGATTTACTCGGACAAATCACCATATTTTTTATGATTGCCTATGGTTTAAGTCAACTTTTTTCTGGAAAACTATATGATAAAATAGGTACGCGTGCAGGATTCCTTGTTTCGGTATTGATTTGGGGAACTGCAGATGCACTTACATCGCTTGCACAAGGAAAAATCTCACTAACAGGCTTCCGAATGATGCTTGGTTTGGGTGAAGCTGGTCCTTGGCCAGGAGCAACAAAAAGCAATGCCGAATGGTTTCCACAAAAAGAACGTGCATTTGCTCAAGGTCTTTTTGGTGCTGCAGCATCTATAGGTTCAATTTTAGCACCAATTATCATTCTAATGCTCTATATATCATTAGGTTGGCGGTTAACATTCGTAGTTGTAGGAAGTTTAGGACTTGTTTGGTTAATACCTTGGCTAATTATCAATAAAAAAGGACCCAAGGAACATAAATGGATAAGCGATAAAGAGCGAGAATATATTTTAAGTGGACAACCAGAGTCAAAGGTGACTAACGAAAGAGCAAAATCATGGGGCGAATTATTGTCGAATCGTAAAAACTATTCCGTAATTTTAGGACGTTTCTTTTTAGATCCCATTTGGTGGATGTTTGTCACTTTTTTACCCATGTATTTGGTTGATCAATTTCAACTCAACATCAAAGAATTGGCTTTTTCGGCATGGATACCATATCTTGGAGCTATGGTTGGAAGTCTTACTGGCGGTTGGTTTTCTGGTCATCTTATTCGCAAAGGCAAAACAGTCGACAGAGCACGTAAAACAGCTATGTTAATAGGTGGAGCCATAATTGTTCCGGCAGTTATTGCTTCGGTATTGGTTCCAAATGCCATTGTAGCTGTTATTCTTATGGCTTTTGTATTAGGTGGTTTCCAATTTACAATCGTCAATATTCAAACTCTACCAAGCGATTTACATTGTGGAAAATCAGTTGGCTCGTTGGCTGGTTTAGGTGGAGCTGCTGCCGTTTTGGGTACAATATTAGCCATATTATTTGCCGGACAAATTGCAAGTTGGCCACTGTTATTCGGATTATTGGCTGCCTTAGTGCCACTTTCGTTAACATCAATATTTTTAACTATAGGTAAAATTGAACAAATTAAATAAATTATGAAATTAGAAGGAAAAGTAGCTATCATTACAGGTGGCGCACGCGATTTGGGTCGTGCAATTTCGATTAAATTGGCATCAGAAGGTGCAAAAGTGGTAATTAACTATTTCGATAATCCAGAAGATGCTCAGGAAACATTAAAAATGGTACAAGAAGTGGGTTCTGAAGGTATTATTGTTCAAGGAGATATGACCAAAGCCGATGATGTAAAACGATTTTTTGATGCCGGAGTTGCTGCATACGGTTCAAAGATTGACGTATTAGTAAATGTAGTTGGCGGAATTTGTGGACGCAAGCAAATCACTGAACAGGACGAAGATTGGTATAATTTACTGATGGACGTGAATATGAAAAGTTGTTGGCTTTGTACCCGCGAAGTAGTGCCTTATATGACCGATGGTGGCGCTATTGTCAACTTTTCGTCGTTGGCAGCGCGTGATGGTGGAGGTCCGGGTGCTTCGTTGTATGCCACTGCTAAAGGTGCGGTTATGACCTTTACACGTTCGATGGCTAAAGAATTGGGTCCAAAAGGTATACGTGTTAATGCGTTGGCTCCAGGTACAATTGCCACTTCATTCCACGATAGGTTTAACACACCCGAAAATCGTGAACGTATGAAAGGAATGTATCCACTTCGTCGCGAGGGTGATACGGGTGATGTGGCTGATTTGGTATTATTTCTTGCCTCTGCTGACTCGGATTATTTAACTGGTACAAATATCGATATTAATGGTGGAATGGCTTTCTCGTAATTTAGCTATCCAACTAAAATTTAAAATATTAAAGGGCTGAGTCAGCATAAATTGACTCAGCCCTTTTTATAACATGTAACTAATATTAAATTACCAGTGAAGGTGGTGTAAATGTTCTAGTAGCTAATTCACTATCAAGCATATAAAGTCCGCGTGGATCATTTCCGAATAGTTCAAAACGTTTGCAAAGTTCATCTACATTTTTTTCTTCTTCACCTTGTTCTTTTAAAAACCAATCTAAAAATTGCATAGTTTTAAAATCCTTTACTTCGTAAGCAATGGCATAAATGTCATTAATGGACTGACTAATAAATAGTTCGTGTTTGTATGCCTCGTCGAGCGCTTGTTTGAAGCTAGTAAAAATAACATCTGGTTTAGCAATAGCATCAAGCACTACTTTTTCGCCATTATTTTGCAAGTATTTCAAAAAAAGCATTGCATGTGCATGTTCTTCTTGAGTTTGTATACCAAACCAATTTCCAAATCCATTCAAGCTATTATCATAATAATAATTCGAAAAGTCTAAATATAAGTATGAAGAGAAAAATTCTTTATTAATTTGGCTATTTATAGCTTCTGTAATTTTTTTGTGTAACATGTTTTTTTAATTTTTTAAATGAAACATTATTCTAAAATATAGTCTGAAAATAATTAAATACGAACAATATTGGCACCTAATGCATTAAGTCTTTTGTCAATATCTTGATATCCACGGTCAATCTGATCAATGTTATGTATTGTACTTGTTCCTTCGGCCGCTAAAGCTGCTATCAATAGTGCAATCCCTGCTCTAATATCCGGCGAACTCATTACCGATGCTCGCAAATGTAATTGTTCTCCAAGTCCTATTACTGTTGCACGATGTGGATCACAAAGAATTATTTGAGCACCCATATCTATCAGTTTATCCACAAAAAACAACCTGCTTTCGAACATTTTTTGATGAATCAAAATACTACCTTTCGCTTTTGCAGCCACTACCAAAAAAACACTTAATAAGTCGGGAGTTAATCCTGGCCATGGAGCATCTGCAATCGTCATTATCGAACCATCAATAAACGATTCAATAGCATAACTTTCTTGCTCTGGAATAAAAATATCATCACCAATTTGTTCGAGTTTTATTCCCAAACGCCTAAAACTATCAGGGATAATACCTAAATCCTTGTACGAAACATTTTTAATTGTAATTTCAGAGCCTGTCATGGCTGCCATTCCAATAAAACTACCCACTTCAATCATATCGGGTAGTATAGTATGTTCACATCCAGTTAAATATGTAACACCCTCTATAGTCAAAAGGTTTGAACCAACCCCAGAAATTTTTGCTCCCATTGTATTAAGCATTTTGCATAATTGCTGTAAGTAGGGTTCGCATGCCGCATTATAAATAGTTGTTATTCCTTCGGCTAAAACGGCTGTCATTACAATATTAGCTGTTCCGGTTACGGAGGCTTCATCAAGAAGCATATAACAACCTTTTAACTTTTCAGCTTTTATTGTATATTGTTTTTTATCAGCATCATAACTAAACTCAGCACCTAGTTTTTGAATACCTATAAAGTGAGTGTCTAATCGTCTTCGGCCAATTTTGTCGCCTCCTGGTTTTGGTATAAATGCTTTTCCAAATCGTGCTACTAAGGGACCCAC
Organism: Paludibacter sp.; assembly: GCA_049317585.1. Taxonomy (GTDB): domain Bacteria; phylum Bacteroidota; class Bacteroidia; order Bacteroidales; family Paludibacteraceae; genus Paludibacter. Next base: position 1,661 of record JBMOHZ010000080.1, on the reverse strand, counting down.
AATCATTACTGATCCGCGTAGAGAGGCACTTTGGCGATAGAATTCTTCAGTCTGTAGATATGCTAAATCTACATTTTTTGCTTCGAAGGTATACGAGTTGGCAGCATTTTTTAACACTTTAACTCCCATTTTTTCGAGTAAAATAATCAGATTATTTACATCTAAAATGTCCGGAATATTATTTATAACTATTTTTTCGGGACTCAATAATACAGCACAAAGTACCTGAAGGGCTTCATTTTTAGCTCCTTGTGGAATAATTTCACCTTTGAGTTTTTTGCCACCTTCTATTTTAAACGATGCCATATTTTGAAATTATAAATTTACTTTCTTCTTGGTTTGTTTTTGCGATTATTGCCATTCAATACATCGCGCGATTCTACTAATCTCAGAAAATCAGGACTTACATCTATATGGCCATGCGATAGTTCACGTAAATCATCAAAAATCTTCTTGTCATCCACTACTTCTTTGTTCCATGTTAGGAAACATTTTTTCATTTGATTGGCAACCAGGCGAATAAGTTCATTTTTTTCTTCTCCTTCGGGATATTTGCTGATAATTTCAATCATTTCCTCCAATGTTCGGCCGTAGTGCATATAACGAATACGCGATTTTTTGTAAGGAATAGTCTCAGGGCGAGTATATAAATTTTCTTCTTGAAGTATTTCGTATGGAAAATCAATATCCAACTTAAAATCAGACATAATAGCCACATGATCCCAAAGTTTATGCTTAAAATCATTCACATCACGTAGGTAAGGGAACATATTTCCCATAATATTTATAATTGTTTGAACACAACGTGTTCGTTCTTCGCGGTCTTCGATAGTAAGTGCATGAGCCACCATTTGTTGTATATTTCGACCGTATTCAGGCATTATGAGCTTGCCTTCTAAAGTAGGATATTCCATTCGTTGAATTAAAATTTGATTGTCTGCAAAGGTAGCTAATTTTTCTCAGATTAACGTTTTATTACCGTAATTAATATGCTTCAGCATAAACATCAGTCAAAAACACACTTTCTGTTTTGTTTGCTATTAACCTGAATTTAATTGGTAATTCGCTATTCACATTTTTTGGTTCCCAAAATATACATCTACCTTTTGTTGAATTATCAAAAACATACATATCTACGGTTACCCAAGTTTCGTTTTCGAGCTTTTGAATTGCCAATCCACAACTATTGCTCTTTCCATTTGGTTGAATACCAAGCTTTAAAATTCCACAAGATGGAAATTCTGGAAATTCGAGATAGGGTATGTAATTGTCATTTGAGGCTTCAATATTTATTCTCCCTTTGCTACAATCGCATGGTTTGGCAGGCGATGATTCTGAAAAATATTTACATTGATAGGCTGTAAAGCGTGCTTCTTTTCCATTTATCTTTGTAGGCATATCAAATTCGCACCAAGCCAAGTTCAAATCCATCATTTTTTGATAAAACTCTTCGTTTATCATAGCTGGTTTTTGAGCGCTAACAACTAAATATGAACACAATAGAGTGATTAATAAAATTTGTTTCATCGTGCATTTTTTTTAAAGATTACTGTTTTTTGAATTAAAGTTTTATATATATTTACTTTAAAATTATTTGTTAATCGAAATCCAAATCAAAATTAGATAAAACAAATGATAATTACAAATATATGGCAATAAAA
>JBMOHZ010000079.1:0-8765 GCA_049317585.1 Paludibacter sp. | reverse complement strand
GTAAAAATGATGATTACGAAAAGTTTTTGAAACAATCGTATATTTACCGCAACTATTTTGATTCCGAAACAGGTTTTTTTTGTCCACGTATGGTCGATGGTTCGTTTATGACCGATTTTAGCCCAACAATTACGGGCAAGTCTTTTTATCCGGGTAATCCGGGTTATTGTGAGGGTGATGCTTGGCAGTATTTGTTTTTTACACCGCACGATACTGAGTGGTTAAAAATGAAATTGGGTGGTCAAAAGCCATTTGTAGAAAAATTACAAACTTTTTTCGATAAATCCTATTTTATCATGGCCAATGAGCCCGACATTGCTACGCCCTATTTGTTTAATTACGCCAAAGGCGAAGAGTGGCGTACACAAAAAACAGTGCGGGAAACGATTAGAAATAATTTCAATAATTCGCCGGCGGGCTTGCCCGGCAATGACGATTGTGGTGTGATGTCCACATGGCTCATGTACAGCATGATGGGCTTTTATCCTACTTGTCCCGGCGATATGAATTATCAACTAAGTAGTCCCGTTTTCGACAAAATAACCATCAAGCTGAATCCGCAATTTTATTCAGGAAAGGAGTTTGTAATTACTACCAAAAACCAAAGCGATAAAAGTATTTACATCAAAGCCATGCAATTAAATGGCAAACCCTTAAAGAGATTTTCTATTAATCACGCAGAAATTGTAAAAGGCGGGGCGCTGAATTTCGACTTAAAATCAACGAAATAAGAGATTTATAACGCTAAGTATCATAAAAATATCCCACAAAGTTACACCATGTTAATGTACCATTACTTTGTTTGTGTGTGTTTTTCCTTTATCAATGATTTGAACGATATATATACCTCTGATTAATTTTTGGCTACAGGTTATAAATTCGGAGTTTTGTGTACTTACATCTAAGTTCACAACACCATTTTCGACGAGCATACCTAATGCATTGTAAATATTATAATTACTATCTGCCATTGCGTTGATAATAAGTTGTTTATTTGCATTTAAATAAGCAAAAGCCTGTGTAGTATTATTGAAAAGAGTCCCCTTTATTCTAGTTACAGTATCTACCGGTACCAACTCGCCACTACTTAGTAAGGTAGCTCCTGGGCTATATCCATTAAATGTAATTTTTGCTAATTGAGCAGATAATAATCCTAATGCATCTGACCCCACAAAAATTCTCCTGTTTGTTCCGCTCAAACCAGCTGTACCAGTCCAGTTGTAAATTGTTACAATACCAGCATCCCAGACTTGTACATTTGATGCTTTGAAATAATAGCTATTAGAACCGGAAGATCCTAAATTTAAAGTAGAATTAACATCAAAATCCAAAGCACCCGCACTATTTGCAATTGCTGTACCGCTACCTAAATCAAACAACCCTAAATTCAAAATCGGAGAAACTCCTGAAAAACGAATTACGCCTGCTGATCCAACAGGCAAGGCATTGGCTGTTCCAAGTGTCAGTGCACCACCCGAAATATTGGTAGTTCCAGTATATGTATTTGCACCCGATAGCGTTACATTGCCGGCGCTTACATTAAATGAACCGCCGCTATTCAGATTCGTGATCCTACCTTTAATGTTCCAGTTTCCCGCATTGAAAGTAAGATTTGCATCGTTACCTGCCCCCCGAATTATTGTAACATTCTCTTCTATAGTGGCAGTATTGTTGCTGTTGTTGGTAAAATAGTATGTAAGTGGATTTGATCCAGCTCCAAGAACTAATTGAATAGGATTTGTAGTACCTAGTGCTCCTATAGTGAACGCACCAGCGCCATTTGCAATCTGAATACCTCCAAGTCCAAGCGCAGTGCTGTTGATAATACGCAAGTTTTGCATTGCATTGTTAGAGTTGGTTATGGTAAGATTGTCTTTTTGATTCGAAGTAATAACCAAGCCAACACCATAACTGCCACCAAATGCCGCACCAAAATTATGATTTAGCGAACCAGCTATCAAACCATCCCAGCGGGCATCCTTTCGGGTAGCATCTGTAAAACCCGTGCTGGTTGGCACTACATCGCCCGACCAGTTTGTGGGAGTAAGTAAGTTTGCTGTGGAAGCTCCGGCATTCCATGTACCAGAAACTATGTGGTAAGAGTTTAGTGTAATTGTTACATTGCGAATGGTGCCACCATTGGAAGCTCCACCAAGAGCACTGAAATAAAGATCTATACCTGCGCTTGTAAGTGGTAAGTTTTTTTTGTATAACCGCACTCGTGCAGTCTTCCATTGTCCGTCGCCATTTCCATGCCGCATTTGCATCTGGCATATCCGCCACTCTCCGGGTTTTCCGGTAGATGCAGGTCCCGGATTAGAAAATAGAAACAAGCTCTTATTTGCAGCAAATGTACTATTGTCGAGATACTCGAAGGTTATAGATCCGTCAAAGTATCTGTTTTTCAACACATCGGTAGTTGATGAAGGAATGTCGATGTTTTGGTTTATTGTATTTGTAACCTCTACCTCAGTATTATTATAGAAAGAATGCGTGTAAGTAGTTGTAATTATGGCGCTTGTTTTCCATGCTAAAAGTTGTGTTTGCACGGTAGAAAGTATATTAGCTGCAACACTGTAGGATCCGTTTGCTATTTCTTGTCCTGCAGTATTTAGTTTAGCACTTTCGGTATTAAGTGTAGCCACAGGAAATCCTACCGATTCCAGAAATTTCAGCAATTTGCGAAGTTCAAAGAGTTGTTTGGGTAAGGTAAAATCGAGCGAGGCACTATTGTCAGGCAATCCTTTAAACTGTGCAACATATTTTGCTGTGGCTCGTATTTCACGGTCACCATAATCACCCATTGGTTCAATACCAGTACCTTCGGTATGGTCGCACCAAGTAGTAATAAATACCGCATCAATAACATCTCTATTGCGCAAATACTGCTCCCAGACTTCGGTATAAGTAAGCCCATTTTTGCGGTCGAGCAATTCTACGTCCCACTGTCCCCACGCTGCATTAAATTTATTATCGAAACCCGGCATTACGCCCGCCATGTTAAGTGATAGGTTTTTGCTTTTAATCATACCTTCAACATGGGCACGGGCATATTCTTTGGAGTCGCGCTCATCGCCCTGTTTACTATAAATGGCAGAGCTAATGGTGCGTTCGGTGAGTGGCTTCCAACCAAATGTGCCATCGGTTTGTGAATCCCAACCAGAGGGATCGCTCCAGAATTTCTGAACATTAGGATTTCCAGCATTCGCTAATCCCATTGGCGCACGTCGAGGCATAACAAAAGGAAAGGTAACATTGGTTGAACCACCAAAATTAAAAGTTTTGGATTTTAGTGTTATTAATTCTGACAATGTCATTGGACTTCCCTGAAAGATGGGCATAAGTGGTTTTCCACCAATGGTTGCAGCATTGGGCTTGTCGTAAACCCAATCGATTATGCGCTGAATTACTTGTGGTAAATATTCCGACTTTGTAGCTTGTAGGTTAGGATTCTTATTATTGGAGGTGCACCACGTTTGGTATTCTAAAGTGTTTTGTATAAAGGCATAATAAAAACCATCCAACCAATCAATACCAAATTGCATTCCATAATATTGAGTAGTTTGTTGCATCAGCTGCAAATCGGAATCGGTTAAGCCAGCTGAGCAACCATATTCATGCAGAAACCCGTCGATGCCCGCCATTCTGGCAGTAAGTACATGATACTCTGCATAGTCGGGGTCGTTGTACGACTGCATACCAATAGTTGGATTTCCTGGGCCAGCCAAATTGTTTATTCCATTTTCATCCATTAAGTCGGCATTGTAATTGGCGAAGTGGTAAGGAGTTTTGGGGCTTTGCGCCTCCTGCTTCCAATTGCCTAACTGACCATCGTGCTCGCGAGTGTACCTATACCCGTGGAAGTCGGCAAAAACCTTTTTACCTGAGTCGGCCTGTCGCACTTTGAACGAATCGATATTGACATAATTATCAACGGTTCGTTGAGGTAATAGTAAATGTACTGTTCCAGCTCCCGTATTGATATAGTTGGTGGTTCCTGGTATATACTGACAAAGAAAAGTGAATTCATTATTTGATAAACGCTTAGAAAATATTTGCACGTGAGTATCGTTGATGCGCACACGAAACGACACCCAGTCGTATTGTCCAAGATAAAAAGAAGTTGTTCCGAGGTGAAAAGTGGAAGTTGGTGCCTCGGGATTCAAAATACTTACAGCGATTTCGTTGTTCGATGCATTTGCGGCAAAACGAAGTCGGGTGTTACCATTCACATTTTGTCGGAGCACCAAGTCGAAAAAATTATTGGAGTAAACAAAGCGGTTCAGATCAAAGTCAATAACCAAATCCTTTGCAAATACGTCGGCAAGCTGTGCATTTGCATCCGCAGCGTTTGCCGGAAGTATGCCCTGAAGGAAGTTCCAACTGCTTCCGGCATTAATTTTAAAAATACCTGTGCGATTAACAGTCCACTTCGTAGCATTCATCTCAGTGCCATGGCTTTGAGCAAAGTTGTCTTCCTTTAATGTTTCAAGCGCATGAGCCGGAGCAGCAATTAACAATATAATACCTATACTTTTTTTTAAAAGTCGAGAAGTAAAAAAACGATTTTCCTGCATGGAGTATAATTTTATTTATTTGATAGAAATACTTTTGTACATGCCTTCTATTTTACAACTAATCTAGTTGTTAACTCATTTTCATTTGCTATTAATTTTACAACATAAATACCAGTACGAAGTTCACAATTTGCAATAAAAGGTTGTGAGATTATGAAACCATTAGTTAGCAATTGCCCCAAGGTGTTGTAAATGGCGTACTTACATTTCTCTGGCGAATTAATAACAATCTGATTGGCTGCATTCAAAAAAACATGTACATTTAAATCTTCAACAATACTTGTGGCAGATGGAGCTGCTTGTGATCGAAACAACAAACTAAATCGGTTTTCGTTATTGATTGCAGCATTAGCAAGACTAAAATCATATTCAGTTTCGGGCAATAACTCCGTTTGAGTGTTTTTTTCGCTATCCACTAAATATATTTTAGTGTTTTTCGCAAATTTGGTGAGTTCATTTACTTTAATCGTTAATTTATTAGCTGCAGATTTAAGAGTGAAGCCCAACGGTATTGTTAAATTATCGGAAGTAATATTTAATCCGTTAATAACCAAGCGCTCATTTCCAACTTTGCTGTACAGATCAGGCATTGTCGTGCTATTATTCATCATTTTAGGCGAATCGAAGTTGTCAATTGTATCTTTCGCATTTACATCCATGTATATTAAGGTTTCATCAGTTTCAATTCCGTTTGCTAATTGCAAACGCAAGCGAGGGCGTTCGTCAACTTTAGGCGCTTTAAGCTTATTTGCCGAATTGTCGGCATGTGAACGCATGGCATTGGTAACTACATAGTTGGTTGTAGCCGGATTGGTATTGATACGCACCCAATAGGCTTGCATTGGCGGAATGTACTTTGTAATTGTTGTATTGGCACTATTCGATACAATTTCGGGGCTCGATGGTGTCGCAGCATTTACGGTTGCAAAGGTATACCCACCTCCTGCTAATGTTGTTTTTTTTGTGCGAAACCAAGCTGTAGGCGACACATTTGTATTGGCTGTAGCTGCCAAAGTCCAGTCTAAGTAGGATGGATAAGGATTACCCACCAAATTGTAGCCATTTCCCTTATTTAATGTGCGCGATAACGAAACGGTAACATTTCCGGAGTTTGTAGTACCGTTAAAGCTCACATTGCCGTTTGTGCCCTGAACCGCGGTGGCAACCTGAATATATCCTTTTCCACGCACAAGAGTTCCACTGTTTACGATTGGAAATAAATTCGTTGTTTCGTTGTATTCAACAACCGAATTTCCTTTGTTTAGTGCCGAATATGCTATTGTGTTTAATGGAGAACTTATGTACCAGTTTCGCCCAGCTTCAACATATTGTTCTACAATAGCTGCTTTTGTAGGCGTTGCGTAACTATCCAATAACGTGCCTGTGCCATTAATATTGCTTTGAAGCGTAAGTGTTCCATTTAAAGTTATGCCATTATTAATGGTGAGTTTTGCGCCTGGCGCAACCGTAATACTGTTTACGGTTCTCGACGAATTTACGGTTAATGTTGCACCATTTGTTACCGAAATGTCGCAGGCGGGGCAATCGGGTAACGTTGTAATGTCAGAACTCCCCGCGCTAACTCCGTAAGACGACACGGTTACAAAAGCACCCGAAACTGCCGATGTGGCTGTACTACAAGTGCCTGTTACAACGCAATAATAGAAACGAGTTCCAGCAATGCTTGCTTGTGGAGTGTAACTGTTGGTTTGAGCATTATTAGCGGCGCCTAGCGTAGTTCCACCCGAATTGGAAGCTGTTGTATTCACATACCATTGATACGATAGCCCTGAGCCACTTGCAGTTACCGTAATGGGTGTGAACGTTCCTGATAAATGAGTGGTTTGAGTAGCAGTGGACTGACTGTTAATTGCTGTGGTTGCATTAACCGTAACAGTTGTGCTTGCAGCCGATGTGGTGTTATATGTTCCATTTCTGAGTACATAATAATTTGTTGTGGTCGCAGGCGAAACGGTAGCAGTTGTTCCTTGTGCCACAGCCAAACCCGAGCCCAACGAAATATAATCTATTAGCATATTTACGCCATTAGCATTACACCAATCGAATCGAAAGCCGGTAATATTGGAATGAGACCAATAAGTTGCGGTCGACATATCAATATTTAAAATACGCCATGTATTATCGCTTATTAGTGCTGAAGCAACCCTTTGGTCGCCAGTAGCACCTGCGGAACGACCATTGGTGTAGAAAATTTCTGCCGAACCGGCAGTTCCGGATACAACTTTGTACCTGATTTGTATATATCTATAGGTTGCCGGAGCAAAAGAACCTAAAGAATACATAACCAACATTGGATCAGCAGTTGTTGAAGTTAAATCCAAAATTCCACTCGAAATTCCATTTACAGTTGTATTATTTGCTGTATAGCTTTGTGTAAACCATTCTTCGGAAAATGCTAGATCGGGTGAGCCGGAATACCAGTTAAGATTTGCTCCGGTGCCATCTATTCCACCAACTGATGTTAATGTTGTGCTACTGCCCACACAAATTGTATTGGTTCCGGTAATGCTTGTTGGCGCTACCGATAAATTGCCTACCGAAACCCACGCATCTGAGCTATAATAGTTGTTGTTGCGGGTATATATCTTGTATTGATATTCAAAATTAGGGTCGAGCGAAGTATCTGTCCAACTGGAGGCTACTCCTGAATATACAACTCCTAATAGATTCGAATTTGGGTCATAAAACGCGCCTTGAGTTGGTTCGGTAAATGTACCCGACATCCTTTTCCGAATAATTATAACCTCATGATTTTGAGCACCATCGGTGGCATTTGTCCAAGCAAGGTTTGCATTTGTTCCACTTGTTCTACTGGCAGTTAAGCCGGTTGGATTTCCGAGAGCCTGCACGGTAAACGAACTACTTGTAAAAGTAGCCGAACCAATTGTACCTGTAGCATTACTTTTGTTCCAACTACCAACACTACCCACTGTTGCGCCATTGCCAAGCCACAACGAATAATAATAAGTACCGACAGCGCTGAATGTGTAAATAGCACTTCGTATGCCTTCGTTATTTCCAACACCATCGCCACCATCGTCAACATGCACCGTATTTTGCCAATCCATTCCAGCGGAGGTGTTAGTAGTTCCTATGCCTGCTTTTTTTAATGTAGCGCCCCAGCCTATGCTATTAATATCCCATGCAAAGGAGGCTGCATCGCCCAAATAATAAGCAGGACTTTCGCTTGGCTGTCGGCCACTGTCTCTAACTGTGTAATAAGAATTTACAGAACTTACCTGCGCATTGTAGGTATAAATTTGCCCCAGAAAACTAATCGAAATTGCACCTGCTGTTGGCTCCAAATAATACAAGTCATTAAGCGTTTGAGTGAAATATGTTCTTGTAGGGTCGTATAAGGTAATATTCTCGTTGTTAATATTTTTTTTGCGCATAAACACAATATTATTTCTAAATTTTATGTTTGTATGTCCATCTGTATTATTCGAAAGCGAAAATTCTGTTTTAGAAGTACCACTTTTGATATTTCCGGCAAAAAGATTGTTTTGGAAAACGAGATTTGAACATCCACCAAACGAACCTCCATTCATAATGAGTACCGAATGGCCATCGTTATTTAAAAACTTAGAATTCTGAATGGTAACTAAATCGGTATTTGTTTCAAAATCGAAACCGCAACCATCCGGATTGCCCTGATTGAGTACTTCGGAAAACTCACAGCTATCAACCAGCATTTTTTGGGAGTTAGAAAAAATAACACCAGTAGTGCCATGTGGCCATGTTCTGCCGGGAGCTGATGCGCCCATTGTAACCCGAACGTTTTTAATTAGTCCCCAACCACTGGCATCGGGCTGCATCACACCATTTACATCGGCTACCGCACCACCATTCACGCCATCAAAAGCGATGACACCATTTACAACACCTGTGGCAGTACAATTATTAAGTTTTACTTTGTTAACCAATTGTCGCCATATATTGGAGCCTCCATTCGAAACGAAAGGCCAGTAAAAAACACTCATTACGCCGGCAATTGCCTCGTTGAATTGACAATTGTAGACTTCCAATTCGGTAAGAACAGTGATGTGAGTGCCGCTTACTGTTTGATTACCTGCTGTTTGCCCACCAATAAATATGGCCGCCGGAAAAACATATTCGTTCACGCCACCATCTACTGCTCCGCCAATGGTTTGTAAATTTCCTTTT
>JBMOHZ010000078.1:0-8964 GCA_049317585.1 Paludibacter sp. | reverse complement strand
TTAGTTTAATTCAAAATAGATGGCACAACGTTTATTGGTTTTCAAGAATGCTAATAAACAATGACAAGTATGTTGCAATTGGGAAAGAGCCAAAACTTTTATCACTACTCTCTAGCAGTTTACGAATTGCAGGAAGAGATTGTAAAGACTCTGAAAAATTGAATATTCAAAAACAAACTATCAGACATATTATTGAAGATAGGTTTAAAAAAACCAGTTCAACTGACAATAGGGTTCAATTACTTTTAACTGATTTGAACACAGAGATTAAGTCAGCACATGATATGGAAGTGTTTATTATGACCTGTGAAAATATAATGCTTCCATTATACCAAGCAATTTCAAATATACCTAATAGTGATAAAGAATTTACTTATAACATTGCAAAATCTTATCTTGACATTCAAGGCGAAAAAGGATTAGCAACTGTCATCTCACTTTGGGACAATTTAGGTGTAAAAGGTTGCCTTACAGCAGAAAGAACTGAAATAATTAGAGCTTTTACCACTTTAAGAGTCTTAATTTCAAAAGATAATTCAACAACCGAAGAAGAAAGAGATATTGTACTAAGTGCATTTACACAGGAATTTGAAAGAAGGGCAGCTCAAAAACGTAAAAAAAGAGCAGGTGGTAGCCTTGAAGATGTAACTGATTTTATTTTAGAATACTACAATATTAAACGAGCTGAATCTCCAACCCATTTTCAAGCAGACATTGAAGTGGACAATTGGGTTAAAACAAAAGATGGTTGGTTAATTGGTATTTCTTGCAAACGTACTATTAGGGAACGTTGGAAACAGGTTTCTTCAGCTGATTCGTCTATTCTGAGTAAATTCAAAATTAAATATATCTATCATATTGTAACTTTCGACGAAGATTTATCTGATGAAAAATTAACTTTATTAGGTGCTCATAGGCATATTTTTTATTTACCTGATAATAGTAGGAGATTAAAATATGCAAGTGAACATGTAGGCTTAAAGTCCTATGTTAGACCTATCTCAGAATTAATTAATGATATTAATTCACAATTAAAATAAAGGTTTTGACTCAATATGCGCAATCTTTTTAATTTTTTGATTCAATACAGTGTTTTGATATTATTCCTGATTTTGGAATTAATATCAATAAGCCTTATTGTAAAGAATCAGGAATATCAAAAAAGTGTTTTTCTTTCATCGAGCAATTCTACGGTGGCTTCGATGTACGAAATGAGTAATTCGGTTGTTGAGTTTTTTAAACTAAAAGCATCCAACGAAACACTATCTGAAGAGAATACCGCATTGAAAAACGAAATTATTCAACTGCGTAATAGGCTCGAAACAATGAAACCTATTTCGAAAGACTCCATTCGTTTTCGCATTCCACCCGAAATGGAATACAAATTTATTTCGGCTAAGGTTATTAATAGCTCTACCAATAAATTGCAAAATTACATTACGCTTAACAAAGGCATACGTGATGGTATTAAAGTTGATATGGGGGTGGTGAGCGATTTAGGTGTGGTTGGTATTGTAAAAACTGTATCGGATAAATTTGCGGTGGTAATACCAATTTTGAACGATAAAATCAGAATTAATTGTAAATTTACCAAAAGCAATTATAGTGGGCCACTACAATGGACAGGCTTTAACTATCAGTATGCCAGCCTCAACGACATAGCTCGTCACGTAAAGTTTGCTTTGGGCGACTCGTTGGTAACAAGTGGATTTACGAATACATTCCCCGAAGGCATTCCAGTTGGTACTATCGACAATTTTAACATAAAGGAAAGCGACCCTTACTACAGTATAAGTGTAAAACTAGCGGTTGATTTCCGTACCCTTTCGCACGTAAAAGTAATTGATTACAAAAATTATCGCGAACAACGTTACTTAGAACAAGTTGCAACAGAAAAATAAGTATGCTTACTGTAATTCAAAATATTATATTATTCGTAGTACTATTACTTGCTCAAGTGCTGGTACTTAACAACATACAATTTCTTGGATTTGTAAATCCGTATATTTACATTCTGTTTATTATTTCACTACCTGTAAGTATGCCACGTTGGCTCACGCTGTTGTTGGCATTTACAATGGGCTTTTTAATTGATATTTTTTCGAACACATTAGGGATGCATGCCGCAGCTACCGTTTTAATTGCATACTCCCGCAGTTTTATAATAAAACTCTTTACCTCCATCGACGAAGGAAACAATCCAACTCCATCTTTTCACACATTTGGTGTAGGAGCCTATATAAAATATGTATTTGTAATGGTATTTATGCATCACGCGGCATTATTTTACCTCGAAGCTTTTTCGTTTTCACATTTCTGGTTGATACTTTTTAAAACTTTATTGAGTTCAACAATTACAATTTTAATTATTTTAGGATTAAAATCGATGAGTAGGAGATGAAAAAATGATAAACGATTCATTACAAAGCAGGCAAAGAGTGATTGCTACTATTATTACAGTAGTCATAGTGATATACATTCTGAGGCTATTTTCCATTCAAATTTTACAAAGCAGATACAAAGAAGGTGCCGACAGCAATGCTTTCTTAAAAAAAACACTTTTCCCACCACGTGGACTTATTTACGACCGAAATGGTGTATTATTAGTTTACAACAAACCCGCTTATGATATAACGCTGATTATACGCGAAATACACAATATTGATACAATTTCACTTTGTAGATCATTGGATATTAGCAAAGAAGAATTTATCGAAAGGATTAAAACCATCAAAGATCGACGAAAAAATCCGGGTTATTCGTCGTACACACCTCAGATTTTCATGACACAATTGGATATTAAAGATGTGGCTACTTTTCAGCAATCGATGTACAAATATCCTGGCTTCTACATCCAAAACCGTACTTTGCGCGAATATGCATACCCCAATGCAGCACATGTTTTAGGCAATATTGGCGAAGTCACTCAACGTAGAATTGAAAAGGATGATTATTACAAATCAGGCGATTATGCGGGAAGAGATGGCATAGAGTATACTTACGAAAATTCGCTACGCGGTATTAAAGGAATGGAAATTTTACTCCGCGATGCCAAAGGACGTATAAAAGGAAAATACGACAATGGAAAAAGCGACTTGCCTGCTAAAGCTGGTGAAAATCTAAGGCTTACGTTAGACATGAAGCTACAAATACTTGCCGAAAAACTCATGGCAGGAAAAGTAGGTAGTGTAGTTGCTATTGAACCCAAAACTGGCGAAATCCTTGTCATGGTATCCAATCCTGCTTTCAATCCATCGATATTAGTGGGTCGCCAGCGTTCGAAAAACTACCTTTCGTTGCTTAACGACCCCACAAAACCACTTATGAACCGAGCTACACAGGCACAATACTCACCCGGGTCATCATTTAAACCTCTCCAAGCATTGGTTTGTCAGCAAATGGGTGGAATTTCGGAACATACAATTTATGGTTGTAATGGCCCAGAATCGTCGCCTATAAAGTGCACGCACCATCATGGATCGCCAGTAAATTTACTACAAGCCATTGAACAAAGCTGCAATCCTTATTTTTGGCAAGCTTTCAAAAGTACCATTGAAAAAGATGGTTATGGCGAAAAAAACTTGCTTTTCAGAACCAATTACGATGAGTGGGTTGATAGAATGAAAACTTTTGGACTGGGCGAAAAATTTACCGATGGCGACTTGTACGAACAATCGCGCGGATATATTCCTACGCAAAAATTCTATAATAAAGTATATTTGGCACAAACGGGCTGGCGGGCTATAACCATCCGCTCGAATTCAATTGGGCAAGGCGAAGTTTTAGTAACTCCCTTACAATTAGCTAATTCGATGGCTGCTGTTGCTAATAATGGTTATTACATTACGCCACATTTACACAAATCGGATACCATGTTAACGAAAATACACCGCGTAAAAGTGGATCAAAAGTATTTTCCAATTGTGTACGAAGGCATGTCGCGTGTTTTTGAATCGGGCACTGCACAATCGTCGAAACTCGACAGTATAAATATGTGTGGTAAAACAGGTACCGTTCAAAATCCGCATGGTAAAGACCACTCACTTTTTGTAGGATTTGCTCCGCGCGAAAACCCAAAAATAGCAGTGGCCATTGTAGTTGAAAACGCCGGTTTTGGTTCAACTTATGCAGCACCTATTTTTAGTTTAATGGCTGAACTTTATTTGAAAGGCAAAATTACGCGTACAGAATTAGAAGAACGAATAACCAAAATTGTAACAAACGCCAATGTCAAAGAACGTTAGTATGAAATATGCCTTAGACTGGACTACGGTGGCTTACTTCGTAATTCTGGTTTTAATGGGTTGGATTAGCATTTATGGAGCCAGCTACAATTTCGACCAATCGGGCATTTTGGATTGGAATCAGCGTGCCGGAAAACAGTTTGTATGGATACTCACTGCCTTTGGTATAGGTGGTATGCTGCTTTTAGTCGATTATAAAATGTATAACTTCTTTGCCTATTTTATATATGCAGCTACAATAGCATTGCTCATATTGACCATTTTTGTGGCACCCGATATAAAAGGCTCCCGATCATGGTTAGTGATTGGTCCAGTGAGCTTTCAGCCTGCCGAACTTGCCAAAATGGCTACCTCACTTGCATTGGCCCGCTTTATGAGTTCGTACAATTATAAAATTAAAAATTGGAAGGATATTATTCCGCTCGGAATGTTTATATTCCTGCCTTTTATACTTATCATATTACAAAAAGAAACAGGTTCGGCATTGGTGTTTGTTGCATTTCTACTTATGCTTTACCGCGAAGGAATGAATGGTATTGTATTATTACTTATAGTGTTAGCTATTATATTTTTTGTAGTTGTTATTCGGTTTAGCATGGCAACGATAGGTGTCGACCAAGGTACGGTAGGTTTTATTACAGCTATGATACTAATACTTGCCCTTCAGTTGGGTTATGCGTTTTTTCTGGTACGCCAACGAAAGGAAACGGGATTTTCGCTACTTGGAATTGTAGTTATGACCGCTTTTACATTGATTATTAACCAATGGTATAATATCAATTTTAATTATGCCAGTATTATCATTGTAATTGTCGTTACATCATATTGGCTTTTTAATGGCATTTTGAATAGACACAAACAAATTTGGATGGTTGCGGCCATTTCAATAGGTTCTGTTTTTTTCTGTTATTCTTCGGATTATCTTTTCGAAAAAGTATTGGAGCCACACCAACAGGTACGTATTAAAGTATTACTCAATATGGAAGACGACCTTTCGGGAGCAGGCTACAATGTAAATCAATCGAAAATTGCCATTGGTTCGGGAGGATTTTTTGGTAAAGGATTTTTAAATGGTACGCAAACAAAACTCAAATATGTACCTGAGCAAGATACCGATTTTATATTTTGCACTGTAGGTGAAGAACATGGTTTTTGGGGTTCAACGCTAGTACTACTCATTTATTGGCTTTTACTAATGCGCATTTTGCGTATTGCCGAACGACAGCGGGAATCATTTAACCGAATTTATGCTTATTGCGTAGCGAGTATATTTTTCTTTCATTTAATGATTAATGTAGGTATGGTGCTTGGAATTATGCCCGTTATAGGTATTCCTCTTCCATTTTTTAGCTATGGGGGTTCGTCGCTTTGGGGTTTTACAATTATGCTTTTTATATTGCTTAGGCTGGATGCTTCAAGATTAGAACGATTGAGGTAGTTTTATTAGAAGTAAAAACTAAGAAAGTGAGATTTAAGAAAATATATATCGAAATAACAAACAGCTGCAACTTTGCTTGCAGCTTTTGTTTTAAAACAGTGCGAGCTACTCAGTTTATGTCGCCCGAAGAATTTGCTGTGATACTTCAAAAAATTAAACCATTTACAAATTATATTTACCTGCATGTATTGGGTGAGCCACTTTTGCATCCGCATTTGGATGAGATATTAAAGTTAGCCCAAAATGCAGAAATACATGTCAATATCACAACCAATGGCGGACTTTTAGCACGCAAACAAGAAATTTTACTCACACACGCACCTCGCCAAATCAACATTTCGTTACACGATGCTGAGGAAAATATTGCCGAGAGTGAATGGGGGAATTACATGGATAGCGTATTACATTTTGCTACCAAAGCAGCTGCCAACACCTACATCAATATGCGATTGTGGAATGGTGGAGTTGAAACAAGCCATACTTTTAATACATTTTTTTTGAGCAAGATAGCGGATTATTTCAACAAACCAACGGATGAACTTGTTAAAAATGAAAAAGATACAGGATTAAAACTTGCCAACCACATTTTTCTACAAACTGCTCCCCGCTTCGACTGGCCTGATGGTGAAACACAACGCAACGAAACACATAAAACCTGCTATGCACTTCGTGACCAAATTGCAATTTTAGTTGATGGAACCATTGTTCCATGCTGCTTAGATGCTGATGGTGTGATAAATCTGGGAAATATATTTACTGATAATTTTGACGAAGTTTTAAATGGTGAACGTGCTCAGAAAATACGCAATGGTTTTATTAATAACACAATAACCGAAGAGTTTTGTAAAAGTTGTGGGTTTTTTATTTAGACAAAGGAGAGACTAAAGTCGAATGTCGAAAGACAAAAGCAAGAGTTAAAATATCTACTTAATAACAATAAATAACGCACGAACCTGCCTGCGGTAGGCAGGGTGCCAATAACGCCACGCAATTAAGAAATGTCTCAAAAAATAGTTTTTACTTTAAATACAAATGGTACTCTGGGTTGCTTGCCCGAATGTATGGTGGTGGATACCGACGATAAAGGGGTATTTCAAACTCATTTTGTACGTGTAGGTGAACAAAATAAAACAGATCATTTGTCTCTTTTTGATGCTACTGAACTTCAATTGCTCTATTGCTGCTTACGATTAGAAAAAAGCTATATTGTTTCGAAAATAAAAGACCGCTTTGTTAAGGATTGGGATGATTTAATAAATAAATATTTTTCGAATAAGAAGGTTTCGCCTGACAAACAGTATATAAAAGATTATTTATTGGATTATATCGAGACAATCCAAAATCGCTTTTTTGAGTTAGTGTCCGACAGAAAACTCTACTTGCCAATTGGCCGTTTTCCGTTTACGTGGAATGAGATTACGTTAGCCGAAGAAATGCCTGAACTGCTTTATTGCTTTGAAAACACTCCCGAACGCATTAATTATACGTTGGCCGTTTCGTGCGAAAACAAACCACTTTCACTCCTAAAAGCATTGTTAATTACCCGAAAAACTGCCCGACTTTTAATCAAAAATAAAATTTACGAGTTCGATACCGATGTAGATGGAGCCAAATTAATGCCATTTCTGGATAAAGAAAAAGTATCGGTTTCGCTTGCTAATGCCGAGGAATATATCCACAAAGTAATCGTACCACTAGTAAATACCAACAAAGTACTGGCGTCGGGTTTCGAAATCGAAGTGGTTAATATTTTATCGAATGCCATACTAAAGGTGCGCGAAATAGCTCCCATTCATCAATTTTCATTATTCGACGATGGAGGCGAAAATAGCACCGAAAAAAGTTTGGTGATTGAACTGCTTTTTGAATATGGCATTTTTCAGTTTTGGGCAGGTCAAAGCGGAAAAACGACACATGTTGAATTTTCGGAAAATTCGTTCACCATTTTAAAAGCCGAACGGGATAAAACACTTGAAACACTTTACATGGATGCACTACAAGATGTGGGGCTCAACTTGAATGCAAAAGTGGTAAAAATGCCTTACAACGAAGGTGTGGAATGGATTAACGATCATTACAAAGTGCTGGAAGCTACCGGCGTGGATATCCGTTTCGAAAACAAAAACAATTCAACTCAAAAAGTTTTTGTGGGTGAACGTAGCCTGAAAATTGTGCTCGAAGAAGGACGGGATTGGTTTGATATTAAAGCGCTGGTGATGTTTGGTACTTTCGAAATTCCTTTTGTGCGACTGCTCAAATACATAAAACACAACAAACACCAACTCATATTGCCAAATGGTGAATATGCGGTCATTCCGCAGGCTTGGTTCGACGAATACAAAACCTTGGTGGATGTGTGTAAGATTGAAGACGGCAACGTAGTGGTAGCTCGTCATTATTTGGCACTTACTCAAGAATTGGCTGAAAAGCCAAACGTGGATTGCCGGATGAAGGAAAACACCCGAAATTTACTAACAAATACACTTTCAACTAATTACGACTTACCTGTAGGCTTTGTAGGAGAACTCCGACATTACCAACAAACGGGCTACAATTGGCTACGCTTGCTCGACGAGCTGGCACTTGGCGGCTGCCTAGCCGACGATATGGGACTCGGTAAAACCATACAAGCACTTTGCCTGCTGCAATGGATGAAAGAAAACATGCGCGGTATAAGTTTACTCGTAGTGCCTAAAAGCTTACTTTATAACTGGGAAGACGAAGCTGCTCGTTTTGCTCCTGATTTAAAAATTTTCATACATTCAGGAAAACAACGAGCTCGAAATAAAACTGATTTCGATGGATTTGACCTGATACTAACCAGTTATGGCACCTTACGCCGCGATAAAATATTATTTTCCGAAATTGCATATAATTACATTATTTTGGACGAAGCACAAGCGATAAAAAATCCACAGTCGGACACCACACAAGTTTGCCACACCCTGCAAGCACAGCGATTTTTGACTCTGACGGGAACGCCGCTCGAAAACTCGTTGACCGACCTCTGGTCGCAGGTGCATTTTTTCAACCGTAATATGTTAGGCTCACAAAACCATTTTGTACGTGCTTGTAAACAATTGGAAAAGCAACAATACTACCGTCAGCTACTTAAACCATTTATGCTGCGCCGACATAAAAAAGATGTATTAACTGAGCTACCCGACAAAACAATAATGGTGCAGTGGTGCGATATGAGCGACGAGCAATACCAATTTTATAAAGACATTCGCAACAGTTACCGCGATAAATTTATAGAAAATAAAAACGAAAACAATAATA
>JBMOHZ010000077.1:0-9024 GCA_049317585.1 Paludibacter sp. | reverse complement strand
CTAACTTATATAATGGCTAATCTCTATTTACTTTATTCAACAACTTTTTTAGCTTAACTATAATCTATTTTTTATATGATAAATAAATTAGCAAACAAACTATTGCATATTTTCACAGGAACTGATTTGAAACACCAAACAAAAATTTGGAATGATTTGAAATATGAAAACGAGGTTTCCATTGCAAATAAAGATTCAAAAATAAAGGATTTAGAATACGAAATTCAGAATCTATCTAATTTAACTTTTGAAAGAAACACCCTTCAAAACCAACATGAAGAGTCCAAAAAGGAAAATGCTCAATTAAACAAAAGGATAAGTAGCATTCAGGTTTATTTGGAAGATATACAAAAGCAAAATGGATACTTAATTAATGATTTCAATGAACTTGAAATAGCTAAAAATAATGAAATAAGCGATTTAGCATCTAAAATAGAAAATTTAGAAGGGCAAATTTTAAAATATCAGGAAGTTTTTGAGAAGGAAAAACTTGATTATATTCGAGAGAAACAATTGATGATTGATAATAATCATCGACTTACAACTGAAATAGAAAATTTATATGAGAAACTTGAATACAGGGATAAAACTAATGTAGATTTGCGTATTGAAAGAGATAATTTGGAAGCTCAATTAAAAAAATGTATAGATGAACTTGCACTGATAATTAATAAAGAACAAGAACCACAATTTTTGGATGATGATCAACTTCTAAAACAAAGAGATGACAAAGCAAGAGAAATTATTAATGCCGGTATTAAGTTAGGGGAAGTCGCCATTTATAATAGCGAAACAGACACGAACGCTGATAAAACATCTTTTATATATGAAGGATTATTGGAGATAGAACTTGATTATATATTTGAAAACATAAATAGTCACAATGGTTTTATTAAATGGATTTTTGATGCTGAAAATGATAAGTATTTTGAAGTATTACCCAGTTTTTTTAAGCAGGATGATTTTCTATTAGTCGAACTAAGACGTAAGTTGGAAGATTATTGCACGAATCATCAAGGTAAACCAAAGTTTGTTTGTGCAATATGCTATGAGCCTTTAAAATTATCAGGGAATCATGGTGAACGTGGAAAAGTAAATTGCTTTGTACATTCACACGATAATATCAATTGCCCAATTATAACAGCTAGCAATCGTAATGTAAATGTTCGATTATTAACCGAGTCGCGAAAGTATCAGTTTTCGTCCTCTTCATTTAGTTCAGAAATTATCCGAAAACAGATTGCTATATTTTTGCAGAACACTCCCAACATAGCTAATTATAAGGCAGAGCCAATAATTTCATATAATTTTAATTTTGCTGTTTGGAGAAAACCTCACTTTAGTTGTGAATATAAAGGGCATCATCTTGCTATCGAAGTCCAGACTAATCCTTCTACAATCAAGGTTGTAACTTCTCGAAATCTTTTTTATAGAAAGCAAAATAGTTTTATCTTATGGATTTTCGATGATTCATTTGCATCAAGTAAAAGCCTTTCGTTAAAAGACATATTTTACGCCAACAATCATAATATTTTTGTATTTGATAAAATTGCTCAGGAAAAAAGTGAAGCGACTAATGAGTTATGGTTAAAATGTATATGGGAAGAGCCATACATTGATGAAAACACTATTTCATGGGAGAAAAAATCTGATTACATAACATTAGATCAATTAACCTATGATACAGATAATCACATTGCCTATTTTTATCCATCCGAAGAAAAATATATAAATTTAGGAGGTAAGGTCTCTTACTATGTAAATTTGAATAATAATTCGTTTGATGATTATGAAGATACTTTTGAAGATTTGCAAAAATCTAATTTTGAAAGATTAAAGTCCAGTGGAATTTTAAATACAAAAGACTCATCGGATTTAATTGAGAGTATTGAATTTGCGGTTGACGAAAAGGAAGAGTCTGATTCTCGTGTTCTCAATTATGATATTTCTTATGCTGACCTGAATGGTACTTTTATTTGTCGACAAAATAATCATTGGTATATAGTACAAAGAGAAACTTTAATTGGAGAGAGGCTTCCATATAACAGTATTGAAGAGTTTGAAGGTGTATTAAAATGCAAAGGTCAATATTTTTGCGATTTAATTAGTTACGATGGCAAATTGCTCTATTCTTTCAAATGTACAAATCTGACAAAATTTCTTGACAATCAATTCATTGCTGAATATCGTTCCTCTTATGGCTGGTACAATTCAAATTACGAAGAGGTTTTGCCAATAATGTATGAAAAAATTGAAAAATTTAATGACGATTATGTATTGGTAAAGAAAAATACCTTGATTAGTTTGTATTTTTATAATGGTGTCCAATCTTTAGTTAAGAATTGCTCTGTTTTAAAAACAATCGATGACGATGATGATAAGCTACGTTTATTTGCTGACAATAAATGGTGGGTTTATTCTCTAAAACTTCGAATGATTGTTGTAGAGCCAAAATCTGATATGAATACTGTGCTTAATGAACTAAAAAGCATTAATCGAAAAATATCTGAAACAGTAAAAAATAAACAAACGTTTTTATACGGTAATATAATAGCTGACCAAGGTGATTATTTCGATGTGGATTTGATTTCCATTTCGGGAAAAGCAAAATTATATAAAGTTGATGTAACAGCAGGGACTATAAAAGCATATAAAAAATTACTTGATGAAAATAAGGTAACTATATGTAAAGTTATTTTATTAGAATCTAAAAACGATGTTGCTATTGTATCTCAGAAAATTGCTAAAGATAAGACTATAAGAATGATAAATAATGCACTTAAAAGCATTGGAGTAAGAGAAAATTTAGAAATAATTGGTACAAGAAACCAAAAATATTACACTGTTCAAAATGACAATTATTATGGAACTATTAGAAAAGATAAATTGGGAGAGAATGCTATTGGTTATAAAATTTCTGCGAGAATAAAGGAAGTGTTTAATTCAAAGACTATTGCTTTTGAGTTAGTTGAAGTAATTAGTAAGAATACAATGATATAATTTTTCAACCACATTAATTCACATACCATATTTTATACTTAATTTTAAAGCAATGGATTACTATTTTAAAAATACGTGAAATCGGTAGTATGTGTGATGGTTTTTGGCTAATTTACTCATTATTATGTGTTTATAAAAACATATCTCTATATTTGCTACACATAATGTAATTTTATCATGATATAATTACATTTTATACTATTATTGTACGAAAAAGAGCTTGAAAATGAATATGATAATGGTGAATTATAGGGTGCACATCAAAAACTCTAAATAAAATATTAAAAAACAAAAATGAACAAACTTACACTCGTAAAAGTTGGTGGCAAAATTGTGGAAGTGCCTCAAAGCTTAAAACAATTATTATCCGATTTTTCGAAAATTGAAGGTTACAAAGTGCTTGTCCATGGTGGCGGGCGCTCGGCTACGGCCATTGCTGCTAAACTCGGCATTGAAAGTACTATGGTGAATGGACGTCGCGTTACTGACGAAGAAACGCTAAAGGTGGTAACCATGGTGTACGGTGGCTTGGTAAACAAACAAATTGTGGCTGGTTTGCAGGCAATTGGTGTAAATGCGCTTGGACTTACCGGTGCCGACCTTAACTATATGCGTTCTGTGAAACGTCCGGTGAAAGATGTGGATTATGGTTTTGTGGGCGATGTTAAAGAAGTGAATGCCGGAATTCTGGCTGATTTAATTGCTAAAGGAGTAGTTCCAGTTTTGGCGCCGCTTACTCACGACTTACAAGGTAATATGCTCAATACCAATGCCGATACCATTGCCGGTGAAGCTGCAAAAGCATTGGCAAAGCATTTTGATGTAACATTGATGTATTGCTTCGAGAAAAAAGGTGTATTGAAGAATGAATTGGACGATGAAAGTGTGATTGCTGAAATAACGCTGGATTTATTTGAAAAATATGTAGCTGATGGAATTATCAGTGGAGGAATGATTCCCAAACTCGAAAATGCTTTCGAAGCCATTAATGCAGGTGTGAAACAGGTAGTTATCACACGGGCTGATTTGATTCATACGGATGGTGGAACGAAAATTAAGAAATAGAACCAAGAAGCAAGAGCCAAGAATCAAGACGACAGAAAAAAAAATAACTATAAATAACGCGAAGCAAATAACATAAAAATATGCAAGTAATAAATTTATCGGAAAATAATTCCATTCTCAACCATTACATCAAAGAAATTCGCTCGGTTGAAATTCAGAAAGACGCGATGCGTTTTCGACGGAATATCGAACGAATTGGCGAAATTATGGCTTACGAAATAAGCAAAAAAATGCATTATGTGAGTGAAGATGTGCAAACTCCGCTTGGCATTGCACCAACGAATGTAATCGACGAAAAGGTTGTATTATCAACAATTCTTCGTGCAGGACTGCCTTTGCATCAAGGCTTTCTGAGCTATTTCGATTATGCCGAAAATGCTTTTGTTTCAGCTTATCGCAAATACAAAGATGCATTGAAATTTGATATTCATATAGAATACATTGCATCGCCCGATTTAACTGGTAAAACGCTGATTATTATTGACCCCATGTTGGCAACCGGTGGTTCGATGGAACTAACGTATGGTGCTTTACTTACGAAAGGAAAGCCTGCAAATGTTCATATTGCCACTGTTATTGCAAGCAAAACAGCTGTGAAATACCTCAAAAAAACTTTTGCAGGTTCAGGAATCACACTTTGGACTGCGGCTATCGACCCTGAACTGAACGACCATTCGTACATTATTCCAGGAATTGGAGATGCGGGTGATTTGGCATTTGGAGTAAAACTTTGATTCTCCGTTTTATTTGAGTACCTTTGTGGCGAATTCTGTTCCGTGCGTTTGAATTTTTTTTACGGTTTTAGAGGACAGAATTCGCTAATTATTTTATGACATTTGATCAATTAGATCTTATAGAGCCGATCTTAAATGCTCTAAAACACGAAGGATACACCCAACCAACTCCCATTCAGGAAATTTCTATCCCCATTGTACTTAAAGGCACCGATTTGTTAGGATGTGCACAAACTGGAACCGGTAAAACGGCTGCTTTTGCCATTCCTATTCTACAACTTTTGCACGAAAACAAAGGAAACGACCGTTCGCCTCGCAAAATTAAAACACTGATTGTTACCCCAACGCGTGAACTTGCCATTCAGATTGGCGAAAGTTTTGCCGCTTACGGACGGTTTATGAATTTGCGACACACAGTTGTTTTTGGTGGTGTACCTCAAAGTCAGCAGGTAGGCGATTTAAGAAAAGGCGTTGATATTCTGATTGCTACACCTGGCCGTCTTCTCGATTTGCAAAATCAGGGTTATGTAAAACTAAACGATTTGAGCATTTTTGTGCTTGACGAAGCCGACCGTATGCTTGACATGGGTTTTATACATGATATTAAAAAGTTGTTGAAACTGATTCCTGTCAAACGTCAATCGCTATTCTTTTCTGCAACTATGCCCGAGTCAATTCGTGTGTTGGCCGGAACAATACTTACAAATCCCGAAGAAGTAGAAGTAACACCAGCTTCGACTACAGCCGAAACTATTCAGCAGGAAATGTATTTTGTTGATGCAGCCAATAAAAAGGATTTGTTAATTCATATTCTTCAAGATAAAAAAATAGCTACAGCATTGGTATTTACACGAACCAAACATGGTGCTGATAAAGTGCAACGCTTTTTGGTAAAGGCTCATATTAAAGCCGAAGCCATACACGGAAATAAATCGCAGAATAATCGTCAGAATGCGTTACGGAATTTTAAAGATAGAACTACTCGTGTGTTAGTTGCAACTGATATTGCAGCTCGTGGAATTGATATCGACGATTTAAATCTGGTAATAAACTACGAAATTCCAAATATACCCGAAACATATGTACATCGCATTGGCCGAACGGGTAGGGCGGGACTCGATGGAAAAGCGGTCTCGTTTTGCGATGCGGAAGAATTTCCTTACTTGCGTGATATTCAAAAATTAATTTCCATTCAGATTCCGGTTGTTAAAGATCATCCTTTTCCGGCTGAGCACTTACCTGTTGAAAGTAATAAGATTTCGCGCAATAAATCAAAAAATGTAAAAAAACGACCTTCAATTGACCCTGGAAAGGGCAAACGAAGAAAGGGTTCAGAAAGTAATGTTGACAAGCCAAAGCAAGTGGTGAAATCAGAAACTACACATGAATTTAAAGCTCCGCGTTTAATTAAGCGTTCTTGAAATGTAATAGGTTGAAATATAAGAGCCTCAATATTGAAATAATATTGAGGCTTTTATAAGTTTTATTTGATTAAAACTATTTTTTTATTAATTGTTTCTGAATTTTCCGAATGGCAGCTTCAATCGGTTTTTCGGGTTCAATAACATTAAATTCACCCCAAAAATCAGGGTCGGCAAAACCACTGACTTCATCAGCAATAACTATTTGTGGACGAATACGATCTTTATTCATAGTTTCCTTATCGTAATCTGACTTATCTTTGTCAGTTACAGCCATCTCAATGGTTGAATAAAAGCTTGTATTGAATAATTTCTTTTTCCAGTTAATTCGTAATCCTAATTCAATTCGACTATAGCCATAGTACCATTTATTATCTTTTTCCAAAAAATCAATCCTGTAATTTGTTTCAATTGGATAAGCATCGGCATTATATGGTTTTTTTACTATAAACATTTGCGAAGCTGCTTCTTTATTTGCTAAATTTAATTTGAAAGTGGCTGTTTTTAATGCCAAGGATTGAGCATCTATATAGAGTTTGCCATAATACAATGGTTCTTCAACATATTTTTTTTGTTTAAAATCCACCACATAAATTAGCCGCTTTCCAATACGAGTTGAACGGTCAAATATAAATTCATAATTTTCAAGCATTTTATCCGTGAAAATCATTTCAGGATTCTTCATCAAATCCAGATAAAGCGAATTGAATGGACCGCCTTGTAATTTGAAAACAAGTGTGTCAAGTTTACTATAGTCGGTTTTTTTACGTGCTTTGTATATTTTTACAATATCACTTTTGTATGAATTGTATGACTGTTTATAAACATCAACTACTGCTTCGGAAAGCGAAGCATAGGTTTTGTTTCTACGAATTGATTCGCGGTAAAATGCAGTTAAATGTTCTTCTTGATTGCCATAATTGAGTCCTTTTTTTTCAAGCATACTAATTACCAGGCTTTCAGCATCCTTCGAAATGACACTTATTTCGGGTAATTCAACTGTTACGGGTTCAAGTTCAATTTTATTTTTGTCGTTTTTTAAATCTTTTACGTGTATACTTTTACTTTTATACCCAATAAATTGGATATTTATAACAGCATTATCAATGCTCGAAAGCAATTTAATTGCAAATTCGCCATCCGAGTTCGAAACTGTTGAGTAGTTTGTACCCTCAATTGTAATACCTGCATAAGCCAACGGATCTCCACTGTTTTTATCAATTACAATTGCCTTATACAGCGAGTAATTGTCATTGTTTTGAGCAAGACACATAAGGCTCGGAATTATAAAAAGCATTATAAAAATAATGATACTTTTTGATGAAAATGTGTGTTTCATAATTGTATTATTTTATTGTAATATACTTTGATTCAGTATAATAATAAACAAATTAAATTACAAAAAGTTTAAACGTGAAGTTAGAAGACTAATAGTCGAATTGTCTTGCGTCTGCCTCCAGCATATACCGAAAGAATATAAACTCCTTTCTCGTAGTTTTCGTTTGTGTTTTGATTTTTGAGTGTAATAAGAGAGCTTGAATCCATTTTTCCATTTTGAATTAAAGTTCCAGTTAGTGAAAAGATTTTATATATTGCTTTTGAAGGTTTGTTTAATTTTACAAAAATGGAATTATTTGCAGCATCATATTTGTAAATCAAAGGATTTGATGTTTCGGGTAAATCGTTTGTACCATCCCAAATATCACCCATATATTTGCCCCAAATATATTCCGCTAAAACTGGATGGTCAATGAATGGATTACGATTATTTTGTAAAATATAAACTGCATTATTTCGGTTTATCTCTTTTGTGCTTACCGGATCATTTCGGTGCCATTTCATTAATAACTTTACTGCATAAGCATTAAAAACTGGAAAAGTATTACGTTGAAGCATAGATATAGTTCCTGTACTTTGCCACACATTCGAATAATCTTCGTAGCAAGTTACCATATACATATAGTCGCGTGCAAAATCGCCTTTGTATTCGTTAGCAGGTTCAAAAACATCGCCTGAATAGCCTGGATAGACATTTGAGCCAACTTTTACAACTCCATTCTGATAACTTATTGCTCCAACTATTCCAAGTGCAAAATTCGATTTCTTTGAATTTGCATCAACATCCGAAGGGTAAAGATTGTGTAAGTCAGTTGCAATTGGAGCCGAATTTACTTCATCGGAACTTATTCCGAACCAACTTTTTGGCATATTATGCTCTCTGTTTAATCCACTTGACCATGAAGTACGTTTATTGTCAGAGTACATATCCCAAAAATAGCCATTTGGATGCCAATCAGTGCTTCTAAATGAGTTGCTTAGGCTATAATATTCCAACATGGTATGTGGTTGGATAATCCGAAAAAGGGCTGTTTTAAGTTCAGCATTTTGTTTTCCGATGGCTGAATTGTAATAGTTTGCTGGAATTTGTGCAGTTAAAGCAATGCACAAATACAACCATATTAAACTAGTTATCGAAATTCGTTTATACATTTTGCTTCAATCTTTATTTGTTGAAGTCGCGTAACTTAATGTTTGTCAGTACTTTTTTGGTGTGAAGTGCAAAATCACTATTCATCATCCAACTATAATAGCCTAAATCTTTTTTCAAAACATCTGTCACAAGTTGACCCTTGTATTTACCAAAATTAATAACTTCTTCGCCTTTATCGTTATAAATTAATCGACCCGAAAAGTCGACATTATTGTTTTGAGTAGTATATTTAGCTAAATACTCTATGTCGTTTTTTAATTCAGGATATCTATCGAGTTGTGCCTGAAGAACTTCATAAGTAGCCAAAGTGTCA
>JBMOHZ010000076.1:0-9080 GCA_049317585.1 Paludibacter sp. | reverse complement strand
GGGTGAAATTAATTTTTAAAAACTAACTTATTAAACTAAACCTAAATCCTTTTTAAACGGACTTTGTATTCTATAAGCGCTAATTAATTATATAAAAGGCATGTTAGACTTACATTCAAATCTGATAAAAAAATTAGGTTTTACACAAAATATCAAAACTAAAACCTTTCAAATTCCCATAACAAATATTACTTTTGCATTCACTTTATCAATTTTTAATTCTATCCCTTATGTCAGAAGTACAAAACCCAAATCTTCCCGAAAAATTTATCACTGATTACTCTTCCGAGAAAGAATACAGCATTTACGAAATTAAAACAATCTATAAAAAATTAAACCAAATCCTCATGGAGGTGATGGAAAGAATTGAAGATATGCTTTTAATAGGTGCTTTCGATTTAAATGATATAAAATTCCTCAAAAATAGAAATTGCGAATATAAAACTTTAAAGTTAAAACAATCCGATGTTGAAGAACATGGTGAGTTATTATTTAAAAGTATATTAGAGGCAACTCTTAAACAATCATTTGATAAATCATTTGTTTTCTTTGAAAGTAATAGTGTTTTCGACTGGTTTGATAAATTTCAGGAGTATCGTACTCAAATATTGTCAATTGATGGTGATTCTTCGTTTATTTTGAGTTGCTTAAACTCAATTTACAATTCTCTATTCACACTCAATCGTGATTTTACAATTGACTTATTTGATTTTGAAGATGACGATATCCCAAGTTCTCAATTTGATTTTGAACAGGTTTACAATCAAATTGCTGATGAAGAAGATTTACTGGAGCGAAAAAAAATTATTCTAAATGCAATAGCAGAAAGAGATCTACTTTGCTTAAAAAATCAAATAAATCCAAAATCACACTATCCAAATATTTTTTTTCAAAAAAATTGCAACGTTGCAATTGATGTATTAAACAAACAAATCGCTGGATTACAAGAAAATAATCAACTATTCAAGGTTGATGATGCTAGCGTGAACGAAAAATTAACTATTGATTCTATTGACCAATTGGAACAGATTGTAAAAACGAAAGAATCCTCAACTCGTCGACAAGTGTTAGCAATGTATTATCTTCTCAATGAGGTTGATAGGAATATATCTTCAATCGACAGAACTGTAAAGGCACGATTTATTCATTTCCTCACCCAGAAAAATGAAAGCAATATTTATAAGACTTTATCTGAACCACATAAAGGTTTGGAAAACGATAAGAACAAAAAAAGTGCCATAAGAGATTTGGAATATATCAAAAAACATTTCGATGATTTGGGATTAAAATCAATTTCTCAAAAAATCACGAAAGATATGCAGGAAGCCTGATTCAGCTGTTTCACACTTTCACTAATTAAAGACGCGACCAAAAGTCGCGTCTTTTTTTTCCTATATTTTACCTAAATCAATATTTAGGGTGACCCTAAGGGTTACCCAAACCCTTTTGCACCCTTGTAAATTTGCATTATCAAAAACAATCAACCGATTTTAAAACAATTCAAAATTACAAAAATGAACACGTCTGTTTTCTCAAAAAATAGTACAATTCCGCCAAGAGCACCTCCGTCCTTTCGCTATGGATGCTCCATAGATGCTCTATGGATGCTCCATGTATCAAAAGAGATTTTTTTTAATCCAATTCTTATTATCAAAACAAAGTATTATGTATATATTAATTTTCAAAATATCAAAAAACAAAAAATATGGCAACATTTAATTCAACCACGTTTGGAGCAATCTCCTGACGTCACGGTAGCGCAGTAGCTGCCACTACCAAAGATGGTAGAAGTATCCTGAAAGTATTCAGAGCTCCAGGCAATCCGAATACAGACAAACAACAAGCGCAACGTACAAAGTTTGGCTTTGCAAACAGTGAACTGAGCTGCATGCGCAACTTGTTTAAAACTACATTTATGAGTCCAAATGGTATGCAGCAAGGCGTATCCCTGGCAATGAAAAATGCAGTCTCAGGCGAAGCTCCCGATTTTGTAATCGACTATAGCTTGCTTGCTCTGTCGGTAGGAAGTGTGGATAGCACAGGACAGGTAAGTGCAGTTAAAACAACTGGAACAAAAGTGAAACTGGATTGGGATACCACCATTGGTACCAACAGTACAGAAAAGGATGGAATTAACATAGTTTTCTTTAATTCTGCGGATAAAATCTCAGTTCTGAAGCAAAATCATTCATTTCGAAGTGCAGGTACAGCCGAAGTTGAACTCCCTGAAATATGGGCAGGCAGCGAGATTCACTGTTGGATTTATTTCTCTACTCCTGCAAATTCCCTGAATTCGGCAAGCAAATATGTGGGATTAGTCCAACTATAATTAATTTTTATTCTTGATTAAAAGAGTCTCGTATTATGCGAGACTCTTTTTTCAATGTGTGAAAACTGCAACTTTCAAATTGTTAAGTGTAAGATTTGCGAGTGCAACCAAGCCTATCTTTGTGAACTAATTATTTAGTAAACAATTAAAAAAAACACTTAACTAAGATGTCAAAAGAACATGTACAAAGCAGTGAACCGTTTAAAATGAGCGGAAACTGGAATAACCAATCCTTGTTATTGAAGGATAAATTTGCTCAACTTACCGATGCCGATTTACGGTTCGAAGATGGAAAAGAAGAAGAACTACTCCAACGTATTGAAGCGCGCATTCATAAAAAGCGCGAAGAAGTAATTAATATTATCCGTAAAGGACAATAACCATCCCAGCATTATGAGAAACATTTTATATATAGTTGCAGTAATACTCGTGGTAGTATGGGCAACGGGAGTTTTTGCATACAGTGCAGGCTATCTCATTCATTTACTTCTTGTAGTTGCAATCGTATCAATTTTACTTGGCATTATCAAACGAAAAGATATTTAATAATCGTTTAGAGAGCGTACTCTATTGTGTACTTACTAAAAACCGTAAGGTTTAATAAATACTACTAAAATTATAAAGAACTTATGTGATTTAAACTAAAAAACAAACAAATGAAAAATTTAGCAGTCTCAATCTTGAGCAAAACAAAACTTTCGATTTCAATTTTTCTTATCGCTTTTACATCCGTTACATTTACTTCGTGTGAAGATTATCCCGAAGGACCTGCCATTTCATTATTGTCGAAAACAACTCGTGTGACCAATAATTGGCGCGTAGCACAAGCTTTAAATGATGGCGTTGATGTAACTGCCGACTATAACAAATACGAGCTTAGCTTGTCGAAAACTGGCACTGCCGAACTAACGGCTAAGTATCGCTTTTTGGGTATCGATTTCGATTATACAACCACCGGAACCTGGGCGTTTGTGAATGACTCTGAGAAAATTTCCTTCAATTACGAAAACAATCAGGCCGACGGTATCTACCAGATATTGAAACTGAAAGAAGACGAAATGTGGTTAAAAGAAGATGGTGGAACAATTGAAATACATTATGTTACAAAATAACAGGCATAATCCCTAATTAAAAAAGACTTTTACTTAAAAACCTGATTACATTTCAATGTTTCAGGTTTTTTTTCATACATAAAAATTTCATTCAGTTGATGCGGACTTAAAAATTTGTTTTCAAACCCTGATAATCTTTCAATAATTGTTGAAGTTTAGCATTAATATTTTGAACACCACCAATTATTTCCGATTCTATATTCAATGGCATTACTGGGTCGTGTAAAGATAATCGAAGTAAAAACCAACCTTTCTCGTTGGCCGAAGTACATCGCACCCGTAAACCCTCATAATTTGGCGAAACTACTTCCCAACCTTCAGTTTGTGTTACTTTATTTTCGAGATCGGTCAACACCTGTTTTCCATAATTTGTAAAATTAGGATCTAAAATACTAAATCGAAGTTCGGTGCTCTCTACTGGATGTTCTAAATCAGCAATTAAGTTCGTTAAAGTAGCTCCGTTGGCATTTAACTTTGCCATTTCCACCAATAATTTGGCCACGAGATAGGCGCCGTCGTCCAAAAAATAATTCTCTTTTAAGGCCGCGTGACCCGAAGTTTCGATAGCAAGCCAACTTTCTTCGCCCAAGGTATTGAGTCTGATTGACTCATTGATTACATTTTTATAACCACGTTGGAAACGGTGATGCTTTCCTTTTAAATTTTGCTCAATAAATTTTGTCAGCCCGTCCGACGTAATGGAATCGGTTACAATGGTGCTTCCGGGATGTTCTACCAGTACAACGGCCGATATCATAGCTATTAACGAATTACGATTAACTGGATTTCCATTTGAATCGACTATTGCTGAACGGTCAACATCCGTATCGAATATGACACCTAGATCGGCTTTTTCTCTCACTACAGCATCGCAAATTGATTGCATGGCCTCTTTATCCTCGGGGTTAGGCACATGGTTGGGGAAATGTCCATCAGGATCCAAAAACTGACTTCCACGCGTATCAGCTCCAAGCTTATTCAGCACTTTCGAAGCAAAAAAACCTCCGGCACCATTTCCTGCATCTACTATAATTTTTAAGCCTTGCAGCGGTTGTTCATAATTGGACGTAATATTGGCATTTTTACGAATATAATCAACTAAAAATGAAGAATAATTATCTATAAAATTCCAATTTTCTATCTGTAATTTTTCCCCATTTGGCGTGAATTGATTTTCCTCCGCGATAGTTAAAATCTCAGCAATATCCTTTTTATCGAGACCACCTTTGGCTGTAAAAAACTTAAAGCCATTGCGGTTAAAAGGTAAGTGGCTAGCAGTTATCATTACTCCGGCAGTAGTTGGCTTTTCGTCTGAAACAGTGGTCATAAACATGGCAGGTGTAGACGCTATACCGCAATCGAACACCTTGGCTCCGGCTTCAGACAAACCAACAATGAACGCATCTTTTAAAGTATTGCTTGAGAGTCGAGAATCGGTTCCAACTGCAATGGAAATTTGTTTAGCAGCCGAATTATTTAGCAACCACCCTACAAACGATTTACCTAAAATAGTAGCAACTTCGGGAGTCAAATTCACTATTTCCCCAACTACACCTTCAAGTGCCACACCCCGTATATCCGATCCGTTTTGTAATTTTTTCAAATTCATATTATTTCTATTTTACAGCATAGCCAATTAAAGTGTATTGCCAAAAATTCACACTAAAAACAGCATCTTCGTTTGTTGAATATTTATACTCTAGACAAGATACAAAGATACATATATTTTGTTGCTAGCTGTAAAGTTACTTATTAAATTTGGCTAAATAGGATATGATAATGACATTGAACAGGCAAAAAATATAATTTTAAGTAATACGTTTGTTTTATAATAAAAAAATTATAACTTTGCGGCAGTCAATTCGAGTTCTATTTTAATCAATGTATAAATATGTCGGTACCAGCAAAAAACCCTCGTAAGCCTCGTAGAACAAAGGCAGTAATTGAAACAGCTGTAATGGATGCTGTAAATGCATTAATCGAAGAAGTTGGATTTACAAAAGTTACATTAACGGGTATTGCTGCGCGGGCTCAAATTGAACCAACCGTTTTTTATCGTCGCTACTCGAACCTCGATGAATTGTTTGATGTATATACTCACAAGTACGATTATTGGCTGGCTGGTGTTACAGCTCTTATGCCCGAAGATTTGAGCGACGAGGAAAGCATGAAGTGGATTCTGCTCAATTTGACTAGAGCACTACACAAAAACCGAGGAATGCAACAAATGCTAATATGGGAATTATCGGACGATAATCCTGTAACTCGCCGCACTTCTTTTTTACGCGAAAAAATTAACGAGGAATTGATTAGAGCTTTGGAACATAAGTTTAAAGATACGGGAGTGGATATGAGTGTGTTGGCAGCTTTAATTATTTCGGGTATCTATTATCTTATTCTACACCGTAATATGTCAACTTTCTGCAATGTGGATTTCTCAACAAAATCGGGTCGCGATAGGCTTGAAAAAACCATTGACCAGTTAGTGTCTATTCTTTTTGCTACTATACGTATGCAGCAAGCACAAGCTAAAATCGTTTAAACCCAATTATTTCACGCACTTCGCGAATGGTTTTAGCAGCACTTTCCTGTGCTTTTTCCTTGCCTAATTGTGCCACGCGTGACACATACGCTTGGTCGGACGAAATAGCTTTAATCCGCTCACGCATTGGCTCTGTAAAGGCTATCATATCGGTTGCCAATTGCTTTTTCATATCGCCGTAGCGAATCTGACACGTATTGTATTGCTCTTCAAAAAACGAAAGCGTATCTGCTTCCGACACAACTTTCATTAGCTGAAAGATATTCTGAATAGCATCGGGTTTTGGCTGGTTTGGCTCAGTTGGACCACTATCGGTAACCGCTTTCATTACTTTTTTGCGAATAGCTTCGGGCTCGTCGGCAAAATAAATAGCATTGCCTTCGCCTTCGGATTTTCCCATTTTACCACTGCCATTTAAACCTGGTATTTTTACCAATTCGTTCCCGAAATTAAAAGCTTGCGGCTCTGGAAAATAATCCACATTAAACATTCGGTTAAATCGATTTCCAAACGTACGTGTCATTTCCAAATGTTGCTCCTGATCCTTACCTACAGGTACTTTCGACGCTTTGTGTATTAAAATATCGGCAGCCATAAGCGTAGGATAAGTCAATAAACCGGCATTTACATTTTGTGGCTGTTGGCGAATTTTATCTTTAAATGATGTACAACGTTCTAATTCACCAATATAGGCATTCATATTGAGGAACAAATACAATTCAGCCACTTCGGGCACATCGCTTTGAATATATAGTGTAGCCTTTTCTGGATCGAGACCTGCAGCAAGGTATTCAACCAAAATTTGTTTTACATTTCCATGCAAATCTTGTGGTGTGGGATGTGTGGTAAGCGAGTGATAATCAGCTATAAAAAAATAGCAATTATGCTCATTTTGCATGGTTAAGAAATTGCGCAAAGCGCCAAAATAATTTCCGAGATGTAAATTGCCTGTTGGGCGAATACCACTGACTACTGTTTCCATAATAATTACCCCTAGCCCCTAAAGGGGTACTAAGTTTGTTTTATAAATAATAAATTTCTTATCTTAAAAGTGGATAAATCTTTCTTTTACTCCCCTTTAGGGGTTGGGGGTTGGTGCCTATTCAATAGGAACAGTGCGTTTAATGCGTTGGTCGAGCGAAGTAAGAGTCTCAGTGGAGGCTACACCAGGAATTTCCTGAATACGGCCATTGAGAAGTTCCATGAGGTGCTCATCGTTTTTGGCATATAATTTTACCAAAATAGTGTAATGCCCCAAGGTATATTGCGACTCAACAATTTCGGGAATTTGTTCCAACTGGTTAACAACTTCTTTGTACATTGAGCCACGCTCAAGCGTAATGCCCACATATACACACATTTGGAAACCCAGCATTTTAGGATTTACATGGTATCCCGAACCTGTTATTACATCCAAATCAATGAGTCGTTGAACGCGTTGATGAATAGCAGCACGTGAAACTCCGCACTCTTCGGCCACATCTTTAAAAGGCATGCGTGCATTTTGAGTTATAATTCGTAATATTTTACGATCAAGTTGGTCAATTTTTTCCATATTAGTATTTTTTTGCTGATTTATAATTAGCATATTATGTATTAGAAACAACAATTACTGATTTTCAGTATCATTTCGGCAGCAAAAATACATAAAAATACGAAATACTGAAAGCAATTACACACAAAATAACTATTTAACTATACAATTTGCTATATATATGACTTTAATTGTCAATTTCGGGGGCCATTTTTCTTTAAAGTTACAAAATCGTTTCGTTTACCAGCAAAAATATCATAACAATTGTACCAACATTCAAGTGTTCCATTCAACAAATTAATGCGGCTGGATGATTTTAATCCAATTTTATCCAAACATTCGATGTGTGAGCTAATTAACCAACACTTCGAACCCTGAAATTTATGTTTAAAGGTAGAGCCAATGGAGGCATAAAGTCCCAAAATATCGTCTGAAGTAATACGTTCGCCATAAGGAGGGTTAGTTACCAACAAGCATCCTTCGGAAGGAGTTACAACATCTTTAATTCCCTTAACCTCCAAGCTTATATATTTAGTTAAACCAGCACTTTTCACATTCTGCTCGCTAATACCAATGGCGCGTTGCGAAATATCTGAACCATATATTTTGAAATTGAATGGGCGTTCGTTGGAATCGTCGTGATAAATTTCGTCGAAAAGCTCCTGATCAAAATCGAGCCACTTTTCGAATCCGAACGACGAACGATACAAGCCAGGAGGGATATTTAATGCAATCAATGCAGCTTCAATCAATAAAGTTCCAGAGCCACACATTGGGTCAATAAAATCACTTTGTCCATCCCAACCAGCCATAAGTAACATGCCAGCAGCCAAAGCCTCGTTGAGCGGAGCTTCGTTTTGCGATATACGATAGCCACGTTTGTGAAGCGAATCGCCTGAACTATCGAGTAATACGGTACAACGTGTACCCGCAATGTGAATATGAATGGTGAGATGTGGATTATCTAATTTTACGGAGGGACGGTCGCCCGTTTTATCACGAAACCAATCAACGATAGCATCTTTCACACGGTACGAAACAAATTTTGAATGCTTAAACTCTTCCGAATAAACGGTGGCTTCGATTGCAAAAGTTGTTTTTAGCGACATAAAGTCGAGCCAATTAATATTTTTCACCTTATCATACACCTCATCGGCATCTTTAGCCGTAAATGTAGTAATGGTTTTAAGTACACGCGAGGCAGTACGCAAATGCATATTGGCTTTATACATCAAGGCTTTATCACCAGTAAAACTCACCGCTCGTCGCTGCAATTCTACATTATTAGCCCCTAACTTCACCAACTCAGTAGCCAATACTTCTTCCAATCCCATAAAGGTTTTGGCAATCATTTCGTATTCCATCTATTTATTTACTATTATATCATTTACCATTTAAAAAGCAAAACATATATTTACACATAATCGTATGATCACATCACCACATCTAATCATTTCCTTTGTACAATCTTTGCACCTGCAGGCACATCGGCATCAACCCAAATATTACCTCCAATTATAGCGCCATCACCTACAGTAATTGTTCCAAGTATAGTTGAGTTTG